>JBEVLH010000062.1:0-3459 GCA_040509255.1 Hyphomicrobium sp.
ATGTGTGGGATCGTCGGAATTCTTGGAAAATCATCGGTTTCGACCAATCTGGTCGATGCCCTTCGGCGGCTGGAATACCGCGGATATGATTCGGCGGGCATCGCCACGATCGAGGGCGAGGGCATCGAGCGCCGCCGCGCCGAAGGCAAGCTTCGCAATCTCGAAAAGCGTCTGATCTCCGAACCGCTGGCTGGACGAACTGGAATCGGTCACACGCGTTGGGCGACGCATGGCCGCCCAACGGAGCGGAACGCCCACCCGCATATGACGGGCAAGGTTTCGGTCGTGCACAACGGCATCATCGAGAATTTCCGCGAGCTTCGTGCGCGGCTCGAGGCCAAAGGCCACAAGTTCGAGACCGATACGGATACGGAAGCCGTCGTTCACCTCATCACTGATGAGATGGAGGAAGGCGCGAAGCCTGTCGACGCGGTGCGCCAAGCTCTGCAGCATTTGCAAGGGGCGTTTGCACTCGGGATCATCTTCGCGGGCGAAGACGACTTGATGATCGCGGCGCGTAAGGGCTCGCCCCTCGCGATCGGGCACGGTTCCGGCGAAATGTATCTGGGGTCCGACGCCATCGCGCTTGCGCCATTCACCGATGCGATCACTTATCTTGAGGAAGGCGACTGGGCGGTTTTGCGCCGCTCGGGTGCCGAGATCTTCAATCTTGAGGGTGTTCGAGTCGAGCGCCCCCTCGTTAAAGCCGTCGCGAGCGCGCTGTTGATCGACAAGGGCAACTATCGCCACTTCATGGCGAAGGAAATCCATGAGCAGCCGGAGGTCATTTCGCACACTCTGGCGAATTACCTCGACATGACGACGGCGCGCGTCCGGTTTCCCGATCTCGGGGTTGATCTGTCCAAGATCAGCCGCGTCACCATCTCGGCTTGCGGTACAGCGTATTACGCCGGGCTTGTCGCAAAATACTGGATCGAACGGTTCGCGCGGGTGCCTGTCGACATCGATGTGGCCTCCGAGATGCGCTACCGCGAGTCCCCGATGCCTGAAAACGGGCTGGCGGTCTTCGTTTCGCAATCGGGCGAGACGGCCGATACGCTCGCGACGCTGCGTTACGCCAAGGCCAATGGCCAGCGCGTGGCGTCGATCGTGAACGTGAGAACGTCGACGATTGCGCGTGAATCGCACGCCGTACTGCCGACGTTGGCTGGTCCCGAGATCGGCGTTGCATCCACGAAGGCTTTTACCTGCCAGCTTTCGGTTCTGGCGTGCCTCGCTATCGCGATTGCGCGGGCGCGGGGGACGATCTCGGCGGAGCAGGAGACCGCGTTAGTGAAGTCGCTGACAGAGGTGCCGCGTCACGTGGCATCGATCTTGAAAAGCGATGACCCCTATATCGCCGTCGCCCATGAGCTCGCAAAAGCCCGCGACGTTCTTTATCTCGGTCGCGGATCTAGCTTTCCGATCGCACTCGAAGGCGCGCTGAAGCTCAAGGAAATTTCCTACATCCATGCCGAGGGCTACGCCGCGGGCGAGCTGAAGCACGGTCCCATTGCGCTGGTGGACGAGACGGTTCCGGTTGTGGTTGTCGCGCCGGACGATGAGTTGTTCGAGAAGACGGTGTCGAACTTGCAGGAAGTCGCGGCGCGCGGTGGCCAGGTCATCCTGATTTCGGACGCATCCCCAGAAAAAGTGGGCTGCAAGCTCGCCGCCCACATCCAAATGCCGAAGGTCGATCCGTTTGTGGCGCCGATAATCTATGCTGTCGCTAGTCAGCTGATCGCCTACCAGACCGCGGTCCTGATGGGGACCGACGTCGACCAGCCAAGGAATCTGGCGAAATCCGTTACTGTGGAGTAGGTGGGAAGCTGGTGTTGCCGAGGGTGGGGGCCCTCAATTTGCCTCGTTCCGCTGATTGGAATAGCGTGAGGGGAGGTTGCGCCACCTGAGAACGTGACCATTGGGGAAGGACGTACATGACGCAATTCCATGTGCTCGCGCGTCGATCGGCGCTCGCTGCGACCGTGGCGTGCGTATTCGCAGGTACACTCTCGGCTTGGCCCTCGATCAGCGAGGCTCGTAAAACGAAGGCCGCGGCACCTCAGGCCGCCGGCCCAGCAGCGCAGGGCCCCCAAGCCGGTAGCGCAGCAGATGACAAAGCCGCTGCAACGGAAGCCGCGCACAAAGCCTATGACGCCGGCCTCAAGGATTACGCAGGCGGCAGAACGCAATCCGCAATCGAGCAATTGAGCACGGCGATCAAGTCCGGCTCACTGACGTCGCCGGAGATGGCGAAAGCGCTCCTGACACGCGGTCTCGCCTACAAAAAATCAAATAAGCCGGGACAGGCCATCTCGGACTTCACCAGCGCGATCTGGCTGAAAAACGGTTTGGGTCCGGCAGAGCAGAAGTCCGCCATCGCCGAACGCTCGGGCGCTTACCAGATGGCCGGGCTTCCGGACACCAGCAGCACGCCCGATCAGCGCGCCATCGGCGCGCCGGCTGCAGGATCGACTGCCGCCGCGACGACGACGGCCGGACCGAATGCCGGCTCCGCAGGGCTTTCGGCAACCGCGATCGCCGAAGCTGCCAACGCTCAGAAGGCTGTGAGCGCTACGGCATCGACGGGACCGAGCGCTCAACCGACCACGTCGAACGTCGCTGTCGGCGGCGAAACCACGCTGCAGCAGGCAGCCTCCCCCGGGGTCGCGGCCGAGGCGCCCAAGCCGGCGTCGTCCGGTATCGGATCGATTTTTGGTTGGGGCCAGTCCTCACAAGCAGCAGAGGCCCCCGCGCCGGCGCCGGCAAGCTCAGGCTCGTCGGTCGGCGGGTTTTTCTCGAACATGTTCGGCGGCGGGGCGGCAGCCCAGCAGCAGCCGGCGCCAGAGGCCGGCGTGACGACCTCCTCCACGGCTGGCGCGATGGCGCCCGAGACGTCGAGCTGGAACAGCGCGACCACGGTCGCTGCCAATACGCATCAGCAGGTCGTCCGTGCGGAAAATGCCTCTTATGCGCCGGAAGCCAAGCCCCGTGCGACTGCACTGACCAAGGGCAAGTTCAAGATCCATATTGCGGCCGTCCGGTCGCGGGTGGATGCCGAGACGCTGGCGCAACGGCTCGTGGCCGAACATGGCGCGGAGCTTGGCAATCATGTTCCGATCGTCGACGAAGCCGTTATCGGCAGCATGGGCACCTTTTATCGTGTGCGCATCGGTGGGTATGCTTCGCAGGACGAGCCGCGCGATCTCTGCAATAAGCTGAGAACCAGTGGCCTTGATTGTCTTGTCGTGACAAACTGATGAATGCCCGACCTCCATCGGGCGTGAAGCTCGAGTAGGAGAGAATGGTTCCTCCCCCGGTCGGCCCAGATCCCGACTTCCGGCGTCCTTCGGGAATGACGCCGTCGGAAGCGCAGTTGACGGCCGGTCTGAAGCGGCTTGCCAGCGATGACGGCAAGACCGGCTGGCGGCTGGGATCGCGCATTCGCAACGCATTTCT
>JBEVLH010000063.1:0-11934 GCA_040509255.1 Hyphomicrobium sp.
CCTCGGCGGTGGAGGTGCCTCGGATCTGCCGCTCTTCGATTTCACCGAAATGCATCTTTCGGGCTTCGTCCGCGAAACGCGGGCCGACATCCTCAGTATTGGCGACGACTTTCTGGGTGAATTCGCGAAGTGCATCGTGCAGGGCCGTCGCGCTGGCGCCGGAAACGGCCGCGGGCGCTGAAAACGCTTCTTGCGAAACGTGCTCCGACTTTGCGCGCTTGGTGACGACCGACGGTGCCATCGGCTGCTTCGCAACCTCGAGCGACCCGCAGAACGGGCAACTTACCTTGCCGGAAGCCGATTGAGCGTCGAAATCCGCACCTGCACGAAACCAGCTTTCGAATTCGTGCCCGGAAGCGCACCCAAGAAGGTATTTGATCACTGCTCGTGCACCAGATGCGCCGACTTCGCGGCGGCGGCCACCACGACATCGAATTCGCGGTCGTGCAAAAGTGACGGGATTTTCCGGCGCACCTGATCGGATCGGGCCGCATCGACGTCCGCGAGGACGACCTCGGGATCGACGCCTCCTTCGGCGAGGATGTCGCCCCAAGGCGAAATGATAAGGCTGTGGCCGAACGTTTCGCGGCCGTTCTCATGCCGGCCGGCCTGGCCTGCGGCGAAGATAAACGCGCCCGTCTCGATGGCGCGCGCTGTCAGCAGCGTATGCCAATGCGCTTCGCCCGTTGTGCGCGTGAACGCCGCCGGCCCGGCGATAAACTTTGCGCCGGCCTTCGCGAGCGCCCGGTGAAGCGCGGGAAAGCGCAGATCATAACAGATCGTGAGGCCGAGCCGTCCCCACGGAAGCTCCGTTAGCATCGCGCTCGGACCGGCCTGATAATTCGAACTTTCGCTATAGGATTCGCCACCGCCGAGATCGACATCGAACATGTGGATCTTGTCGTACCGGGCCGCGATCGAGCCGTCGGGCGCAATGACGTACGAGCGGTTCGCCAATCGCTTCTCGCCGACCTTCACGCCCATCGAACCGATGTGCAGCCAGATGCGCCGCTTGCGCGCAGCCTCCGTGAACGCCTCGAGCGCTTTGTTGCCGTTTTCGGGTTTGGTCTCAGCCATCAGTCGTGGCTGCTCGAGCTCCATGAGCGTCGTGCACTCGGGCGTCTGGATGTACTGGGCGCCCTTGTCAGCCGCTTCGTTGATGAGCGCTAGCGCGTCGGCGACGTTTCGCTCGACGCTGCGCCCTGCCCGCATCTGGACGAGGGCCGCGCGAAAAGCGGTCTGAGAAAGAGAGGACGACATCCTATGACGCCGTCAGGAGCGTATCGAGCCGGCCCGAGCGCTCGAGATCGAAAAGGTCATCGCAGCCACCGACGTGGACCTCACCGATCCAGATTTGCGGAACTGTACGACGGCCGCCGGTGCGCGAGATCAATTCGGACCTCAGATCGCTTCGGCCGGTCAGATCGACCTCTTCGAAGGCCGCACCTTTGCGCCGCAACAAATCCTTGGCCATATGGCAGTAGCAGCAATTCCCAGCCGTGTAGACCGTCACCTTCTGCATGGATCGGCGCCTCTCAACACGCCCTTGAAAGAGTTCGAATCAAAGGTAGCGCGTTCGCGAGGTCATGCAACCTTGCTTCGTCGATTTGCGCCTCTGTGCCGCGCTTTTTTTGCGCTCTTAGCAATTTCAGGAATATCGTTCGGAAACAATCGCCAGCGCAAGAACGTCAACGCGTCGTGCACCGGCGCGTTTCAAGGCGCTGGCAGCCGCAGACGCCGTCGCCCCCGTTGTGATCACATCGTCGACCAGAACTATGGCTTTTCCAGAGACATTCGCCAATTCGCCGGGCGGCACGCGGAAAACGCCCGCCACATTCTTCAGGCGCTGGGCCCGCGTCAGGCCGACTTGGTGGCCGGTCGAGCGTCGGCGCACCAGCGCGAACGGGTTTACCGGCCTTCTTGAACGCCGTCCCGCTTCGGCGGCCAGGATTTGGGCCTGATTGAATCGACGCGATAACAACCTCCATCGCGCCAGAGGCACCGGAACGAGCACGTCGGCGTCCGCCAGCAAGTCTTCGCCGGCCACCGCCATCCAGCGCCCGAACAGCCGCCGGGCGTTGTGGCTGTCGTGGAATTTGAACCCGTGGATGAGCACTCGCATAAGCCCGTCGAAACGAGCGACGACCCGTGCCCGGTCATAGTCGGGAGGGTCGGCGATGGCTGCCGCGGAAATCATCGGCGCGCCGGTATCGATCGCCAACGGAATGCCGAGCCGGTCGCAGAGTGGTGGCCGGATGAACGCGATCTGCCGCCAGCACGCTGGACAAAGCGCATCGTGATCCATGATGCGGGTTTGGCAGCCGAGGCAGAGCGGCGGAAGCAAGACGTCGAATACGGCGCGCGGCAGCCGTCTGAAACTCCGAAACCGCGTGATGAAGCCCTGCCGGCTGCGCCCATCATCGGGCTCGTCGTCTGCTACCGTGGTACTGTTCGACATTGCGCAACTCTAGCCGATCGCGCTAACGCGGGCGAGAGGAAGCTGCCCGCCTCGCGAGGCCGGGCCGATGGGAAGGCAGACGATGGCTGTCGCGCCGCAGATTTTCGATCGCAGTCTGCTTCGTGCCCGGCGTGATCGCATCGCCAGGGCGAGTGTCGGACAACCGCCGGATTTTCTCCTCGAACGGGTTGCCGACGATTTCGCCGAACGCCTTTTGATCGTGCGCCGGGAATTTCTCGTTGCCGCCAGTGTCGGCGACTATCGCGGCATCGTGGCTGATCGCCTCGCGCAAGTTCCGGCGGTCAGACGCATGATCGATGTCGAGCCATCCTATGTCTCGCTTCCAACTCGGGACGGATGGAAAGTCGCTGCCGACGAGGAAGCGTTGCCCTTCGCGGCAGGCAGTCTCGACCTCGTCGTCTCCGGGCTGTCGCTCCAGTTCGTCAACGATCTGCCGGGTGCGCTCGTTCAGATCAATCGCGCCCTGAAACCGGATGGCCTGTTTCTCGCTGCCCTTTTCGGCGGCGAGACGCTGAAGGAACTTCGTGAAGCCTGGATTCTAGCCGAGGATGAACTGATCGGCGGCACGTCCCCGCGTGTCGCTCCGTTTGCAGATGTGCGCGAACTTGGCGGTCTCCTTCAGCGGGCCGGCTTCGCCCTTCCCGTCGCCGATAACGACGTGATCGAGGTGACGTATTCATCGCCGCTGGCACTGATGCAGGAATTGAAGGCGATGGCCGCCAGCAACCCGCTCGTCGACCGCCGCCGTGTTCCTGTCACGAGAAGGCTGCTGCTGCGCGCCGCGCAAATCTATCAGGAGCGTTTTGCTCTCCCCGGCGGGCGCATCCCTGCCACGTTCGAAATCGTCACGCTGACGGGGTGGGTGCCCCACGAAAGCCAGCAGAAGCCGCTGCAACCCGGTTCGGCCAAGGTCAGCCTGGCCGATGTCCTGAAACCTCGGCCAACAGATCCCGGAGCCAAGGAATGAGCGGCTCGTCCGCGGGCGGCATCGGATAGCGGCTGAGATCGATGCCGCGCACCCATTTCACCGCCTGCCCTTCACGCGGCGTGATCTCGCCTTCCCAGGTCCGGCAGAGATAGAGCGGCATTAGAAGGTGAAAGGTTTCGTAGGCGTGGCTCGCGAAGTTGAACGGCGCGAGACACGTCCGGCACAGCTCGATATCGAGTTCTTCCTTGATCTCGCGGCAAAGCGCGTCTTCGGGCGTCTCGCCCGCTTCGACCTTCCCACCGGGAAACTCCCAGAGCCCCGCCATCGATTTACCTTCGGGACGCTGGGCGATGAGAACGCGGTTGTCGTCATCGATGAGCGCGACCGCCGCAACCAGCAGCAGCGGCTTTGTCATGCCCGGCGTCTCAGCAGGTATGCTGTTTCTTGCAGCTGCGTGACCCCGCGCTTTTTCAGGTTATCGCTGTCCGCCAGCCCGTCGCGCACGTCGAGAACCTGGATGTCGAACGTTTTTCCGTAGAGGCGACGAACTTCCTCGGCGGGCACGGCGAACGGCGGCCCCGTCAATTCCCCTTGCGGATAATCGATGGCGATCAGAAAAATGATCGCATCGGGCGGAATGATACGCGAGAGCGTTTCGACGTAATACGCCCGCATTCCGGCCGGCAGTGCAATCAGCGCCGCGCGGTCGTAGACCGCCACCACGTCTTTCAGAACGTCCGCGGGAAAATCGAAAAAATCACCGCAATAAAGCTCGAACGGTCCTGCCGACGAGAGTTCGAACGTACCCGTCCAAGTCCGCTTGGGAACTTGCCCGCCCTCGTCGAAAAATTCGTGCACGGCGACATCCGACAACTCGACGCCGATGACCCGATGTCCCTGCGTCGCGAGCCAGACCATGTCGCGGCTTTTTCCGGCAAGCGGAACGAACACGGCAGTTTCTTGAGCCAATCGCAGCGTCGGCCAAAGACCGCGCAACTGAGCGTGGATCTGCTGCTGATGAAACCCGATGTCGTGGTGTTGCCACCGCTCGTGCCAGAATGTCTTATCCATACGGTTCCGTTATGGCACGGCCGCCCCCGATGACGGCCGCCACGCGATGATTGCTAGCTTCGGTAGTCGGCATTGATCGAGATGTAGTCATGCGTCAGATCGCAGGTCCACACCCGTGCCGCCGCTTTGCCGACCCCGACGTGGACACGAATGACGATCTCGGAATTCTTCATGTAGGCCGCGACCGTCTTTTCATCATAGTCGTCGGCACGCTCCCCGTCTCGCGCCACACAGTGCGGACCGAACCAGATCGCAAGTTTGTCGCGGTCGGCGGCTTCGCCGGACTTGCCGACCGCCATCACGACACGCCCCCAGTTCGGATCTTCACCCGCAATTGCCGTTTTGAGAATTGGGGAGTTGGCGCACGAGAGCGCGATCGCCCGCGCTGCATGCCATGACTTTGCGCCGGCGACCTCGAACGTGACGAACTTGGAGAGGCCCTCGCCGTCCTTCGCCACTTGAATCGCAAGATCGCGCATCAGGTCGTAAAGCGCCTCGGAAAACGCTTCCAGCTTCTTGGACGTCGACTTCGCAATGGGCTTTTGCCCGCGTGCCTCGGCCGCGCCGGTCGCGAAAATCAGGCAGGTGTCGCTCGTGGACGTATCGCCGTCGACCGTCATGCAATTGAAAGTCGTCGCCGCATGTTCGGCGATGAGATCCTGCAAGGCTTCGGCCGAGATCGCCGCATCCGTGAAGATGAAGCACAGCATCGTCGCCATATCAGGCGCGATCATGCCCGCGCCCTTGCAGAAGCCGTTGATCGTAACCTCGACGTCGCCGATGAGCGCGGTCCGCGTCGCAAGCTTCGGATAGGTATCCGTGGTCAGGATGGCGCGCGCCGCCGTTTCGAACGCATCGGGCTCTGCCTGCTTTGCTAGACCACCGAGCAGGTGCGCGAATTTCTCCGCGTCAAGCGGCTCACCGATGACGCCCGTCGACGCGACGAAAACCTCATGCGGCTTGCATCCGACAGCATCGACCGCGTGCGCAACCGTAACATCGACGGCTTCGGCGCCCTTTTTGCCCGTGAACGCGTTGGCATTGCCGGAATTGACGACCAGCGCCCGTGCCTCGCCCTTCTTCAGATGCTTGCGGCAGGCCAGCACCGGCGCCGACGCCGTCTTCGATTGCGTCAGCACGCCCGCAACCGTGGTCCCGGCGTCGAACACCGCGAGCAGCAGATCGGTTCGCTCCTTGTAACGGATCCCGGCTTCGGCCGTAGCGAACGCGACGCCCTCGATGGCCGGCAGTTTCGCGAGAGTTTCAGGTGCGAATGGCGAAACGCTCGTGACCTTGCCCATGATGGATCTCCGATGGGAAAATTTCTCCGGCGCGCAGTCACCGGTTCGACGAGAACTGGACCTAAAAACGAGGCGCCCGATCCGCTTCATAGGACGCCCACAAGAGGCTCCTGAAACAGATCGGGCCGCCATAATCAAGCGGCCCGTCTGGGATCTCGGCGGTGAACGGTGTGGCCTAAGGTTTCGGGGCCTCGGCGGGTGCCGGAGCCGGAGTCGCAGCCGGCGTATCGGCAGGCTTGGGCTTCGACTGGTTCTGGATCATGGCGTTGCGCTCGTCGACCGCCTTCTTGATGTCCGGATCGACGATGTCGATTTTGGACTTGCCGCGCAGGGTGACGGCGGTCTGCTGGGCTTTCCGCAGAAGCAGCGACTGCAGGATGCGGTCTTTGACGATGTCGAACGCCGGCGGCTGCTTGGTGCGGCGATCCTCGAGCTTTACGAGATGCCAGCCGAACTGAGTCTTCACAGGCGCTGACACCTCGCCTTTCTGCAGTTTGAAGACGACCTCCTCGAACTGTGGCACCATTTGCCCATGGCCGAAGTAGCCGAGGTTGCCACCGTCGTCTTTCGAGCCCGGATCCTTGGAGTTTTCTTTGGCGAGCTGAGCAAAGTCGGCGCCCTTGTCGAGTTTTTCTTTGAGAGCCTTGGCTTCTGCCTCGGTTTCCACCAGGATATGCCGTGCAGATACTTCCTCTTCTGGCTTCAGAAGCTTGACCTGCTCATCGTAAATCTTACGAGCGTCGGCATCCGAGACCGACGCCTTGATGACTTTTTCAAAGTAGAGTTCCCGCAGCGCCCGCCGCTTGAGGTAGTTGAGGCGGGTCTGGAATTCGGACCCCTGGTCGAGTTTTTCGCTTTCCGCCGCTTCGGCAAAAAGCTGGTTGTCGATCAGGAATTCGAGCAGCGAAATGCGCTTTTGGGCAGGCGGCATGGTCCCCATGTCGGACCCGATTTCGCCTTCCGCGACAGCCAGATCGCCTTCCGTAATGGGTTTTCCGTCAATCGTGGCGATGACTTTGTCGTCGGCACGAGCCGCAAATGGCGCAGCCGCGCTTGCCAGCGCGAGAGTCAGGAATGTGAGGGCGATGCGCTTCATCAGCGTTTGGCTCCGCATAAGGGTTTAGGACCAGAAAAAGGCCGTCTCATTGCTCTATTCAGGCATGACGGCACAACCGCGCGCGGGCGGCCAACAAGCGCGCCTCGATACCGGTCTCAAGGTCTAAAACCAAGTTAATTCTTGGCTAGTGGCGGAAAATTGCCCACCTCCGCCGGCGCGTACAGAACATTGACAGTCAGGGGGGCGAGTTCTTATGTCTGCCACTACTCGGATCGGGCTTTTTGAGCCCATCTCGACCGCGCAATCAACAGCGCCGAGGGAACGTTGAGGCAGGCGTGGCGGGGACACCTTGCCGCGCATTTTTTGCTTAATGCTACCCGGCGATCGGAACTGAGCCTGCTGCGCGACCGCGCGGCCAACACGAACTTTCTAGGGACGGAAATCAAAGATGCTCTCGTTCGGTGGTCTCGCTTCTAAAATCTTCGGCTCTTCCAACGAGCGGAGGGTGAGAGGCTTCAATTCGCGCGTCGCCGCGATCAACGCCCTCGAAAGCGAAATCCAGAATCTATCCGACGAAGAACTCCGAGCCCGTACCGAACAGTTTCGCAAACAGCTGGCGGACGGCACCTCTCTCGATGATCTGCTGGTTCCGGCCTTCGCGACTGTGCGCGAAGCTGCCAAACGCACCCTCGGCCAGCGCCACTTCGACGTCCAGATGATCGGCGGCATGGTGCTCAATCAGGGTGACATCGCCGAGATGAAGACGGGCGAAGGTAAAACCCTCGTCGCCACGCTCCCCGTTTATTTGAATGCGCTGACCGGCAAGGGCGTGCACGTCGTCACCGTCAACGACTATCTCGCCCGCCGCGACGCTGAATGGATGGGTCAGGTCTATCGCTTCCTCGGCCTGACCGTCGGCGTCATCATTCACGACATGTCGGATGAGCAGCGCAAGCTCGCCTACGCCTGCGACGTCACTTACGCCACCAACAACGAACTCGGCTTCGATTATCTTCGCGACAACATGAAGATGAACTACGCCGAGATGGTGCAGCGTCCCCATGCTTACGCCATCGTCGACGAAGTCGACTCGATCCTGATCGACGAAGCGCGCACGCCCCTCATTATCTCGGGACCGCTCGAAGACCGCGCTGATCTTTATCAGCAGATCGACGAGATGATGAAGATCGTCACGGCCGAAGATTTCGAGCTTGACGAAAAGCAGCGCCAGGTTTCGTTCACCGAGGCCGGCAACGAAAAGATCGAGCGGCACCTCGAAGCCGCGGGCATCCTGAAGGGGTCGCTCTACGACATCGACAACGTCACGATCGTCCACCACCTGACGCAGGCGCTTAAAGCCCACAAGCTGTTCCAGCGCGATAAGGATTACATCGTCAAAGGCGGGCAAGTCGTCATCATCGACGAGTTCACCGGTCGCATGATGCCCGGCCGGCGCTATTCCGAAGGCCTGCATCAGGCGCTCGAAGCCAAGGAGCATGTCGAGGTCCAGCCCGAAAACCAGACGCTGGCGTCGATCACCTTCCAGAACTACTTCCGTCTCTACAAGAAGCTCGCCGGCATGACCGGCACGGCCATGACGGAAGCCAGCGAGTTCCTCGACATTTACGGCCTAGAAGTCATCGAGATCCCGACCAACCTCCCGGTCAGCCGTCAAGACGAGGACGACGAAATCTACCGGACGCAGCGCGAGAAGCTCGCCGCCATCGTGCAGTCCATCGCCGAAGCCTACAGCCGCGGCCAGCCGATCCTGGTCGGCACGACGTCGATCGAAAAATCCGAGCAGCTTTCCGAGCTTCTCAAAGACAAGAAATACATCACCGATCTCGCCCGTCAGCTTGACGAGCAAGCGGCCGCGATCAAGCCCGGCAAGGAAGAAGACCTCCGCAAGCACCTCACCGACACGGCGGCGCTCCTGACGCGGCTCGTCGGCGACGCCAAGGGCAGCGCCTTCCCGATTCCGCATCAGGTCCTGAACGCGCGCTACCACGAGCAGGAAGCCAACATCGTCGCCCAGGCCGGCCAGCCCGGCGCCGTTACCATCGCGACCAACATGGCCGGCCGCGGCACCGACATTCAGCTCGGCGGCAACGCCGAATACCGCCTTCGTGACTGGGTCGCCGACGAAACGGCGAAGGGAACGCCTCCGGACGAAACCGCCATCACCGCCAAGCGCGCCGATCTCGTCACCGACGTTGCCGACAAAAAGAAGAAAGCCCTCGAAGCCGGCGGCCTCTACGTTCTCGCCACCGAACGTCACGAAAGCCGCCGCATCGACAATCAGCTGCGCGGCCGATCCGGCCGGCAAGGCGATCCTGGACGTTCGAAGTTCTATCTCGCGCTTGACGACGATCTGATGCGTATCTTCGGCTCGCAGCGCATGGAGAAGGTGCTGCAGACGCTTGGCCTCAAGGAAGGCGAGGCGATCACGCATCCTTGGATGAACAAGTCGCTCGAGACCGCGCAAAAGAAAGTCGAGCAGCGCAACTTCGACATCCGCAAGCAGATCCTGAAATACGACGACGTGATGAATGACCAGCGCAAGGTCATCTTTGAGCAGCGCCTCGACATCATGGGCCAGGAGGACGTTTCCGACACGGTCGTCGAGCTGCGTAACGAACTCGTCGATGAACTGGTAACGCGCTTCATTCCGCCGGCGGCCTATGCCGAGCAATGGAACACCAAGGGCCTTGCCGAGCAGATGAAGGGCATCTTCGACCTCGACGTTCCGGTGGAGGAGTGGGCGGCAGAAGAAGGCATTGCCGACGAAGAAATCCGCGAGCGCATCAAAGCCGCCGTCGATGCCAAGGTCGAAGCCAAGACCACCGAGATGGGCGCCGAACTCTATCGCCAGATCGAGAAGATGGTGCTGCTTCAGACCCTAGATCACCTCTGGCGCGAACATCTCGTGACGCTCGAGCACTTGCGCCAGGTCATCGGCTTCCGCGCCTACGGGCAGCGCGATCCGCTGAACGAATACAAGTCCGAAGCCTTCATCCTGTTTGAGAACATGCTCGGCCGCCTGCGCGAAAACGTGACGGGGCAGCTGATGCACGTCGAGCTGGCGCCGCCTGAAGATCAGCCGCTGCTTCAGCCCGTGGAACTCCCGCCGATGGAAGCCCATCACGTCGATGCCTCGACGGGCTACGACGATTTCGTCGAGCGTGATCCTGAATTGGCAATGGCGGATGCCGCGATTGCCGGTGCTCGCGCCCGGCGCGATGCGGCTCCCGAGCCCGAGAAGCGCGCGCCTCTGCAAAGCCGCCGTGCCGAAGGTGCCGTCGATCCAAAAGACCCTGCTACCTGGGGCCGCGTCTCGCGCAATGCCCTCTGCCCGTGCGGCTCAGGCAAGAAGTACAAGCATTGCCACGGCAAGATGGACGCCTAGACGCGTCCATCGTTAGTCTAATCGCGATTGCGCGAGTTTAGCTCTCGTGCCCGTCGAGAGATCGCGTGAGCAGCCTGCGCTTCGCGGCCGTGACACGCGCCTTGCGCAGACGCTGTGGATTGGTTTCACTCTCTCCCGCCAGCAGTTGCAATCCGATGACGATTGCGGCGGCGACTTGAAAGCCCAGGATGATCTGCAGGGGAAGTAGGTTCATCGCGTTCTCTCCATTGTGTCAAAGCAACGGCGAGACAGAGGCAGTCGTTCCTTTGCCCGACAACATTGCCTGTGGACATCTCGTCGTGAGAGACGCGGCCCGACCTGCTGCTGACGCCGCGCAGCGGATCGGGCTTGGCTTATCAGTTCAATGGCCTTTGGCGTTGTCGCCGGCCTTGGCGGGTGCTTCGCTGGCCTCGCCGTGTGTTCCGCCCGCGATCCGGTCAGAGAGCGCCAGCAGCACACTCGAGACAACAAACACGAGGTGGATGAGGACCAGCCACATCAGCTCTTTTTCGCGCTCCGGCGTCACCGTTCCAAGCGCCATGAACTGCCGCAGCAGTTGCACGGCGGAAATTGCGACGATCGACGACAGCATCTTGAGCTTTAACGCGGAGAAATCGATCGTTCCCATCCATTCGGGACGATCGCCGTGGTTCGAATGATCCATCCGCGACACGAAATTCTCGTATCCCGAGAAGATCACGATGATGAGCAGCGAGCCCGTCAACGTCAGGTCAACGAGCGTCAGAAGACCCAGGATCACGTCTGATTCGGTTGAGACGAAAGCGCCCTGTGCGAGATGCAGAAGCTCCATTAGAAACTTGATCAGGAGCACGAACAGCGAGATCGCGAGCCCGAAATAGAATGGCGCAAGCAGCCATCGCGCGCTGAACAGCATGTTCTCCAGAAAATATTCGACGCGCTTCACCGTTGTCTTTTCGGCCATCCGCTTGATCCTTGCTCACCTGTTATGGGCCGTAACCCCAAATCGCGTGTCTCGGAGTGCTCTCCGGCGCGATTATGCTGCGTTTATAAACGCCAAGTAAGTCCTCGGGATAATGTGCGCAAGCGCCAAGCCCGTCGTCGCGCCTAACGGACGAGCGGCCAGGAGAACATCGGCGGCGGCGTTTCGCTCTCGAGGCTGGTCTGGATCTGCGGAATGGGCCTGGGCTTGGCCTCGGCCGTCTCCGCCATGATCTTTGGAGCCCCGGAGGTCGGCGGCGGAACACCGTCCAGCCACTGATCTTGTTCGCGTATGGACGCCAGCGTAGGTCCGCACGCGTCGAGCGCCCCCGGCAACGCGCCGGGCGGAGCCTCATCGAAAACATAGCGACCGCTGCAGACTCCCACCATCGGCGGCCGCTTGGTCCGCTCGAAGAGATCGTAGCCTTCTTTGAGGTTGTTCCAGAATGGCTTCCAAGGCGAAGCATCCTGCGCGATCATGTTTTCGCTCGTCATGCGGAAGGGCAAAACGTGCACCGGCACGAGTTCTTCGCCAGCGTCGATGGCGGCAAGCGTCAGCTGGTGAATCTCTTCCGAAACCGGATTGGTCATCGCAAAGCACCCGACCGACGAACATCCGCCATGGATGAGAATGTCCGAGCCCGTCCGCGCCTGCGATTGATCGAGAATGTTCGGAAATCCGATATCGATCGAGATCGGCCACCGTCCGACATGCCGGGCTTGCGCTCGCGA
>JBEVLH010000064.1:0-4928 GCA_040509255.1 Hyphomicrobium sp.
GCGTCGCGCCGAGGTCCATCGCCGCGTCTTCCACCGACTTGTCGAAGTCCTGCAATCGCGCCTGCACCACCACGGCCGCGTAGCACATGGTGAAGGTGATATGCGCGAGCGTGATCGTCCAGAAGCCGCGGTCGAAGCCGAGCGCGACGAACACCAGCAGCAGCGACAAGCCGGTGATGACGTCCGGCATGACGAGCGGCGCGAAGATCATGCCCGAGAACAGCGTGCGCCCGCGGAACCGCCCCATGCGCACCAGCGTGATCGCCGCTAGCGTTCCCAACACGGTCGCGATCGTCGCCGAGACGACGGCGACACGTATCGTCACCCAGGCGGCATCCTTCAGCCCCTGGTTTTCCAGCAGCGAAGCATACCATTTCGTCGACCACCCGGCCCACACCGTGACGAGCTTCGATTCATTGAAGCTGAAGATCACCAGCAGCAGGATCGGGATATAGAGAAACGCAAAGCCGAAGGTGATGGACGTCGCGTTGAACCAGGAAAAACGACCTTTCATCGTCCGGCCTCCCGCACCGCTTCTTGTTGACGCTGGAACAGCACGATCGGAACGATCAGGACGAGCAGCAGCAGCACTGCCACCGCCGACGCCAATGGCCAATCGCGATTGTTGAAGAACTCGGTCCAGAGCGTCTTGCCGATCATCAGGGTTTCCGATCCGCCGAGCAGATCCGGAATGACGAACTCACCCACCGCCGGAATGAAGACCAGCAGGCAGCCGGCGAACACGCCCGGCAGCGACAGCGGGAAGGTGACCTGCCAGAACGCCCGCCACGGCTGCGAGCCAAGATCCTGCGCCGCCTCTAGCAGCGACGGGTTGATCTTTTCGAGGCTGGCGTAGAGCGGCAAGATCATGAACGGCAGATACGAATAGACAATGCCGATGTAGACCGCCGTCGTTGTGTTCATGATTTGCAGGGGTTCGGTGATGAGCCCGAGCTTGATCAGAAATATCGACAGGAAGCCCTCGGGCTTCAGGATCGCGATCCATGCATAGATCCGGATCAGGAAGGACGTCCAGAACGGCAGGATGACGAGCATCATCAGTGTCGGCTGCCAGGACTTCGGCGCCCGCGCCATGCCATAGGCCATCGGATAGGCGACGAGCAACGTCAGCAGCGTCGAGATGAACGCGATCTTCAGGCTCGACAGATACGAATTGATGTAAAGCGAATCCCCGAAAATGAACGAGTAGTTCTCGAAGTCGAGCTGCGAAAGAAACGCCCCGATCCCCGTCGACCAGCTGAACGTCGGCGTGTAGGGCGGGATCGCCGTCGCCACATCGGACAGCGACAGCTTGAAGACGATGAAAAACGGAATGAGAAAGAAAATCAGCAGCCAGAGAAACGGCGCGCCGATGATGTACCAGCGCCTGAGATCGGAAGTTGCTACGCTCATCGCAGACCTCAACCGGTCAGAACCACGCCCGCGTCGCTCGGCCAGTCGAGCCACACGTCGTCTTCCCAGGTGATGGATTGCTCGACGGTGTGCGCCGCGTTCGCGCGCAACGCCGTGATCCGCTCGCCCGGCGCCGTACGCACGTGGTAGTGCGAAATCGAGCCGAGATAGCCGATATCTTCAACCTTGCCCGGAATGACGTTGAGATCGGTCGCCGGCTTTTCGCGCCCGATGCGTATCTTCTCCGGTCGCAACGCGAGGCCGACCTTCTGACCGACGGAGACAGTCTCGGAACTCTTGGTCTTGAATTTATATCCATCCGCCGCATCGATCTCGATACAGCCGTCGGCGATTTTCGATACCGTTCCTTCGAAGACGTTCACGTCCCCGATGAAGCCTGCGATGTAGCGCGTTTTGGGATTCTCGTAGATGTTGCCCGGTGTAGCCACCTGCACCAGAACGCCTTTTTCCATGACCGCGATCCGGCTCGCGACCGTCATCGCTTCTTCCTGATCGTGCGTGACGATGATGAACGTGGTGCCGGTCGTCTCCTGAATGCGCATCAGCTCGAACTGTGCCTGCTGGCGAAGCTTTTTGTCGAGAGCGCCAAGCGGTTCGTCGAGCAGCACGATGCGGGGTTTCTTCGCGATCGCCCGCGCCAGCGCGACGCGCTGCTGCTGGCCGCCGGAAAGTTGGTTTGGCTTACGCTTGGCGAACTGGCGAAGCTCCAGCATCCCCATCGCCTCATCGACGCGTTCTTCGATCCTGTCTTTCGGCATGCCTTCCTGACGCAAGCCGAACCCGATGTTGCGCTCGACCGTCATATGCGGAAAAAGCGCGTAGGACTGAAACATCATGTTGACCGGTCGCTCGTAGGGCGGCAACGCGGTGATGTCTTGTCCGGCAACGATGAGCTTGCCGGCCGTCGGCCGTTCGAAGCCCGCGAGCATTCTTAGCAACGTGCTCTTGCCGCAGCCCGACGGCCCGAGCAGCGCAAAGAATTCTTTCTCATAGATATCGAGAGTCACGTCATTGACGGCGACGAAATCATCGAAGCGCTTGGATACGCCTTCGAACCGCACGATCGGCGGCAGGTTTGGATTGTTCCATGGCGCAAACCCGGACTGTGGCGCCGCCGTCCGCGGTCCAGCACGTTGCGGAGAGGCAGAGGTCGCCTGAGGTGCAGTCGCTACAGCCATGATCGAAGTCCCTTCAAACCATTCTCGATTGCCGCCGGCGCACCGGCGATGAGCGAAAAGAAAAGGCCGCGCCAGTGAGTGTCTGGCGCGGCCCCGGAATTACTGGCCTGTGGTGATTTTCGTCCACATTCGGGTAACCGTCCGCTGGGTTTTGTTATCCCATGTGAGATGCACGAAAAGCTTCTTGAGCGTCTCGGGATCGGGATAAACGGCCGGATTCTTCAGGACGCTTTCATCGAGAAGCTTTTGCGATGCAAGATTGCCGTTGGCGTACTGGACGAAGTTCGACGCTTTCGCCATCACCTCGGGCCTGTTGAGGTAGTTGAGGAAAATATGGGCTTCCTCGACATCCTTGGCGTCCGCAGGGATCGCCATCATGTCGAACCACATCTGCGTCCCTTCTTTAGGGATGTTGTACTTGATGATCTGCCCGTTCTTCGCATCGGTTGCGCGTGAGGCCGCCTGCAGGATATCGCCCGACCAGCCGAGGGCCATGCACGCGTCGCCGTTGGCCAGCGCGTTGATGTATTCCGACGAATGGAATTTCTTGATGTACGGCCGGATCTTCGTCAAGACGTCCTGGGCCTTTTGGAAATCTTCGGGCTTGGTCGTATTCGGGTCGAGGCCGAGATAGTTGAGAACGACGGGGAAGATGTCTTCGGGAGAATCGAGCATGTAAATGCCGCAGTCCTTGAACTTCGCGGCGATCTCGGGCTTGAAGATCATGTCGAGCGAACCGACCGGAGCATCCGGCATCCGCTCCTTGATCTTCCCTTCGTTATAGCCGACGCCCGTCGTGCCCCACATCCAGTTCATCGCGTATTCGTTGCCCGGATCGTACGCCTTGCCGACGCGATCATAGACCTCGGGCCACGCATTCTTGAAATTGGGGATCTTGGACTTGTCGAGCTTCTGGAACACGCCAGCTTTGATCTGCCGCGAAAGGAACGACGCTGTCGGCACGACGACGTCATAGCCGCTGCCGCCCGCAAGCAGCTTGGTCTCCAGAACTTCGTTGCTATCGAAGACGTCGTAGACGACCTTGATGCCCGTTTCCTTCGTGAAATCGGTGAGAATTGAAGGATCGATGTAGTCCGACCAGTTGTAGACTTTCACCACCTTGTCGGCGGCCTGCGCGCCGCCACCGACCAATGCTAAGGCGGCACCCGTCGCCAGAATACAATACGCGACGCGTCGCGCCGCCTTCACGAGCCACAACATCCGAACTCCTCCACGGATCAGTCCCTTGAACCGGCGTTGAGCAACCGGTCACCCTTGCGCCACGTCGTTTGCACAACGTTTTGCTAAACACCGACCATACTGCGCATTTAAATTGCGAAGCACAACGGGGCTCGGGAGAGAAAAGATGTTTGCAGTGCAGGAGGCCAGCTAAATCATGCAGGCCGCTGATTATTGCCCGTTCGCAGGTCAAAACGCTGCCCTATTGGGCGTCGGCCTAGCAATCCCGTTGTGGGATATGGCTTTAGGACCAGCTATTGAGGTCGGAGCGGCGAACGGGTTAAGTCTGTTGGCTGCCTATCGATTGACAAACGCGCGACGCGCGCCACCCACGAGTGCTTGCTCTTCTCGCAGGCCTACGCGACGTCTCGAACTTAAGACGTAAACACGACCACCCAGGTGCCCTTATGAATGCCCCCCCTACACGACCCTTCAACGAGGAAAGCGATTTCGGCGCCGGCTCAACGCCCGAACGGCTTCGCGATTGGCTGCGCGAGCATCGCATCGAAGAAATCGACTGCGCGGTGCCGGACATTGCAGGCGTAGCGCGCGGCAAGACCATGCCGGCCGAAAAATTCGTGAAGCTCGACGCGGTCCATCTGCCGATTTCGATTTTTCATCAGACCATCACGGGCGACTACGTCGGCTTCGAGGAAGGCGGCCAAGAGCTTTATGCCGAGAGCGACCTGATGATGGTGCCAGATCTTTCGACGATCCGGCCCGCACCCTGGGCATCGAGCCCGACCGCACAAGTCATCCACGACGCCCAATGGCAGAACGGTGATCCCGTCGAGATCGCCCCTCGCAATGTTTTGAAACGCGTCGTCGATCTCTACGCCAAGGAAGGCTGGGTGCCGGTCGTCGCGCCCGAGCTTGAATTCTATCTCACCAAGACCAATCCCGACCCCGACTATCCGCTCGAGCCGCCGACCGGACGATCGGGACGCCCCGGCGCGGGCCGGCAAGCCTATAGCCTCGGTGCAGTGGATGAATACGACAAGATCGTCGATGACATCTACGAATTCGCCGAGCGCCAATATCTGAAGATCGACACGATCATTCAGGAAGGCGGTGCCG
>JBEVLH010000065.1:0-3542 GCA_040509255.1 Hyphomicrobium sp.
CAAGCTGTTGGGCGTCATCACCGACGGCGACTTGCGCCGCCACATGGGCCCGAAACTGCTGGAAACGACCGTCGATCAGGTCATGTCTGCCAAACCCAAAACGATCGCGCCGACCTTGCTGGCTTCCGCCGCACTCGAGCTCATCAATTCGTCTCGGATCACGGCGCTGTTTGTAGTTACGAAGAACAAGCCGGTCGGCATTGTCCACGTTCACGATCTGCTGCGCGTCGGCGTTGCCTAGCGGGTCGAGCCTTACGTTCGCGAAACGACGAGCACAGTTCCGTCGACGCCCGTGACCCTGACGCTGGTACCCTTGGGTCCGTCCTCGCCTTCGGCGACCCAGACCGTGTCTCCGACGCGAACCTTTCCGCGGCCGTTGACGATTGCGTCCTCGATTGTCACCAGCCGCCCGATGTATTGCGCGCCGCGGACGTTGAGATCCGGCACGTCGGGATTGGCCGATTCCTCGCGGCTTTTGTGCCGAACCCAATACACCGCGGCCAATGCGATCAAGGCGAAGGCAATGAGTTGCCATTGCCACGCGACTGACACCGCCAGCGCGAGAATGCCGACGATCATCGCCGACAAGCCGAACCACACGAAGTGTACGCCGGGACCGATCGATTCGAGCACGAACAGTACGACGGCCAAGGCGAACCAGAGCCACGGCCCCATTTGATCGATCAATGACGAAATGGCTTGCATTGAAGCTCTCGCTCAACCCAGTGAAGCTCTACCGTGAGAATTCGTCAGGTCGACGGCACCGACCCTGGACGCGTCGGCCGCGAACCTTGAGGACGCGGCGCAGACCCGTCTCCTCCTCCGCCGAACGCCTCGCTTGCAATCTGCGCAATGCCGCCGAGCGACCCGATGACCGACGACGCCTCAAGCGGCATCATGATGATCTTCTGGTTCGGCGACTTTGCGAGGGCTTCGAGAGCCTTCATGTAATTATTCGCGACGAAGTAATTGATGGCCTGCACGTTGCCACCGGCGATCGCTTGCGAAACCATGGTGGTCGCCTTGGCCTCGGCTTCCGCCGAACGTTCGCGAGCTTCGGCATCGCGATAGGCCGCTTCCCGCCGGCCCTCAGCTTCGAGAACGACGGCCTGCTTGGCGCCTTCCGCCTTCAGAATCGCCGCTTGCCGAAGCCCTTCCGACTCCAGGATTTGCGCCCGCTTCTCGCGCTCGGCTTTCATTTGCCGCGCCATGCTGTCGACGAGATCGCGCGGCGGCGCGATGTCCTTAATTTCGATGCGCGTGACCTTCACGCCCCACGACTCCGTCGCCGCATCCACGACCTGCAGCAGCCGATGATTGATCTGGTCGCGGTTCGACAGCAGTTCGTCGAGGTCCATCGAGCCCATCACGGTGCGGATGTTCGTCATGGTCAGGTTGACGATCGAGTGTTCCAGGTTTTCGACCTCGTAAGCCGCCTTCGCCGCATTCAACAGCTGATAGAAAGCCACCCCGTCGACAGTGACCATGGCGTTATCGCGCGTGATGACATCCTGGCTCGGAATATCCATCACTTGCTCTTTCATGTTGAGCTTGTGAGTCACCCGCTCGAGGATCGGTATCAGAATGTGCATGCCCGGCGTCAGCGTACGCGTGTAGCGTCCGAGATTCTCGACCGTGTAGTTCGAGCCCTGCGGAACGATCTTGACGGTGGACCACAGCGCCCAGATGGCGCCCACCAAAAGAATGAAGCCGAATGACTCAAAACCGCCAAAGCCGGACATATCCGTTCTCCCTCGCGAATCACATTGAGAATGGGGAATTCGCCCGACGGGTTTAAGTCCCGGAAACAAACAATCCGTAAATATTCGGTAATATAGAGAGATAAGGCGATAAAAAGCAGGAAATTGAACGCCTAAAACCTGTCGAATAAAAATCCGCCGGATGCTTCGCCGATTAAATCCAACCGGCGAGTTCCCGCCGCACGACAGCTTCTATGACGTCTATGCCTTCGGGACTGTCATTGAGCGCCCGCAAATAGGCGAATTTCTCGCCTCCATTCGATTCAAAAATGTGACGGTTCTCGCCATCGAGTTCTTCCAGCGTTTCAAGACAATCGGCCGAAAAGCCCGGCGCGACGAGCGCGATCTTTTTTACGCCCGATTTCGCGAGAGCTTCAATCGTCTTGTCGGTATAGGGCTGTAACCACGGATCATTTCCGAACCGCGATTGAAACGTCGTCAGCCAGCGATCGTTGGGAATCTCCAATTTCTCGCGAAGCAGCCGCGAGGTCTTCTGGCAATGGCAATGATAGGGATCGCCGGCCGCGAAATATTTCTGCGGCATGCCGTGGAACGTCGCGACGATTTTTTCGGGCTCGAACTCAAGCTTCGAGAGTTGCGCGCGCATCGATCGCGCGAGCGCATCGATATAAGCCGGATGATCGTGGTAGCTCGGCAGCGTCCGCACCGCCGGCTGCCAGCGCATCTTCATCAACGCACGAAACGCGTGGTCGTTCGCGGTCGCAGTCGTAGCCGCGGCGTATTGGGGATAGAGCGGAACCAGCAAAATGCGATCGCAACCCTGTTCTTTGAGCGCTTGAATACGGCTCTCCGTCGTGGGGTTGGCATAACGCATGGCCCAATCGACGACGATGCGCGGATCGTTGCCGAACCTTTTTTCTAGCTGCTCTGCCTGGCTCCTCGTGATGGTCTTGAGCGGGCCTTCGTTCTTTTCGTTGTTCCAGATCGTAGCGTAGTCCCGTCCTTTGCGCGCGGGACGCACGGTCAGGATGATGAGATTGAGAATCGGCCACCACTTCCACTTCGGCTCTTCGATCACCCGGTCGTCGGATAGAAATTCCTTGAGGTACCGCCGCATCGGCCAATAGCTCGTGCCGTCGGGTGTGCCGAGATTGAGCAGCAGAACGCCGATCCGGCCGAGCGCCACGGGTGGATGGTCGGAAGGCAGAACTACCGCTTCGCTGGCAAATCGCCCCTGTTTGGGAACTTCGTTCATCCGCTCTCCCGGCGCACTCTTTTGGAATCGACCTTAGCGGATCAGGCCCGCCGTTGCGACCGCGCCGGCTGCTCGGATTTCGTCGCCAATCTAGGCTTCGCAGCGACCCGCTTTTCCGTGGACCCGATGTTGCCATCGCCCTCAGTCGACGCAGGTTGTTCCGCCACAGGTACTTGGCGCGGAGGTGCCGGAACTTCAAGTCGAGGATCGAGCGATCGGCTGCAACGCCAGTACGCCCCCACGCGTCCGATAAACGCCTTGGGTTTCTCGGCAAACATTCGCCGGGCGCGATATTCGGCCGTAGCGCGCAATATCGCCTGCTGATGCCGGCAAACCGCGACCGCAGCGTCTTTCTCCTCAATCGACATCGTCCCGGAACGGGCGGTGGCTGCTACCAGCATCGCCAGGTCGTGATCGTCACCGAGCAACTGCGAGAGTTCGCGCGCGGCATGCACCCTGACGGCGAATTCCTCCGGCCATGCCTTGGAGAGCAGAGACATCTGCCGCCAGTGCCATTGCACGGCTTTCCGCAGGTCGTGGAAATTATCGTCCGTCGGTTCTTCGTA
>JBEVLH010000066.1:0-10528 GCA_040509255.1 Hyphomicrobium sp.
CTCTCGATGACATCGATCCAGCGGGCGCTTATCTCGCGTGGACCATTCGCCTATCGTCCGAGGCTCCGATCGATGCCGTGCGCGAGGTCTTCGAATTCGTGGACGGCGAGGCGGAAATCAGCATCGAGACTGACGGGAAGCCCGAAGCGTCTGACGCCGACATCGCCGCATTGCTAGCACAGGTGCTCGGAAGTAACCCAGCCGCCATTAGTGCTGATCCGGAAACGCCCATCGCGTCCGCAGACAATGACATTTCCGGTCCCGCAACTGGTCAATCGGCCGAAGCCGCGGCCATGCCGGCGCAGCCCACCGAGACACCAAAACCTGTCGCAGTGCCGACCCAAACCACCATCCGCGTGGAATTCGATCGCGTCGACCGCTTGATCAATCTTGTGGGCGAGCTCGTCATCAATCAGGCGATGTTATCTCAACGCGTTATCGAAGCGAATTTCGCGGGTTCCTCGTCAGTCGTCATCGGACTCGAAGAGCTCGAACAGCTCACGCGCGAAATCCAGGAAAGCGTGATGGCAATTCGCGCGCAGCCCGTAAAGCCTCTGTTCCAACGTATGGCACGCATCGTTCGCGAGGTCGCAGACGCCACTGGAAAACAAGTTCGACTTAAAACTGAAGGCGAAGCCACGGAAGTTGACAAGACCGTCGTAGAACGCCTTGCCGATCCGCTGACGCATATGATTCGCAACGCCGTCGATCACGGTATCGAGTCCCCCGAAGCACGCATCGCTGCAGGGAAGCCGCCAGAAGGAACGGTTCGCCTAAGTGCGGCCCATCGGTCGGGCAGAATCGTCATCGAAATTACCGATGATGGTGCCGGCATCGACCGCCCGAAGGTGCGAGCGTCTGCCATCAAGAAGGGATTGATTTCGCCCGACGCCCAGCTTTCAGATAGCGACATCGACAACCTTCTTTTCTTACCGGGCTTCTCGACCGCCGCCACGATATCGAACATTTCCGGCCGCGGCGTCGGCATGGACGTCGTCAAACGTTCGATCCTGGCCCTCGGCGGCCGTATCTCGATTTCATCGCGGCCCGGTAAGGGTTCGACGTTTTCGATGAGCCTCCCACTCACGCTCGCGGTGCTTGATGGCATGGCGGTTTCGGTCGCCGGCCAAACTCTTGTCGTACCGCTGACGGCGATCGTGGAAACGCTTAAACCTAAGAAGGCTGAGATCCACGCGCTCGGCGCCGAAGGCCGTGTCATGGCTATTCGCGAGACGTTCGTGCCGATCATCGATGTTGGAACCCAGCTTGGATTTCGCGGCACCCCGGCGGAGCCGGAACGCAGTGTCGTTATCCTGGTCGAGACGGGTGGTGGCGCACGCAATGCCCTGCTCGTCGATTCTATCCAGGACCAACGGCAGGTCGTCATCAAGAGCCTTGAATCTAACTACGGCACGGTCGCCGGAATCGCGGCCGCGACGATCCTCGGCGACGGCCGGGTCGCGCTGATCCTGGACGTCGATGCTTTGGTCACCGGCTCATTCGAAAATCAGATGGTCGAAGAATTGAGCTATGGGACAGGAGGATAATCATGACAGACGTCGCTTCGTCCGCCACTGCGGCCAATCGAGAGTTCGTATCGTTTCGCGTCGGCTCGCAGGAATTCTGCATCGACATCATGGGTGTCCGAGAAATCCGCGGCTGGACCTTGGCGACACCTTTACCTCACGCGCCTCCGTATGTGCGTGGTGTCATCAATTTGCGCGGCGCCGTGCTGCCGATCGTCGACCTCGCCATGCGGTTTGGGCTTGGCCTCACTGAGCCGACGGCGCGCAGCGTCATCATCGTCGTGCAGATCCAGCAGCAGGTCGTCGGCCTTCTCGTCGACGCCGTCTCGGATATTCTCACCGTATCGGAAGCCTCCATGCAGCCGACGCCCGATATCGCCTCCGACTTGGCAAAGACCTTCGTCAAAGGCGTCTATGCCGTCGAAGGACGCATGATCAGCATCGTCGCCCTGGAATGCGTGCTGCCGATCAGCGCCAAGGCGGCGGCATGACGGCCGTATCCTCGCGATCGGCTCCGGCGACTGGCGCCTTGTTCATGGGTGAATTCGCGTTTTCTGACGCGAACTTTCGCGAAATTGCGCACATCGCCAAAAGTGAAGCGGGCATCGACCTTCCACAATCGAAAGCAACTTTGGTTTATTCACGTCTGGCGAAGCGTCTGCGGGCGCTCGGGATTACGACGTTCTCGGACTACTGCGAAACCGTCCGCAAAGACGACGACGAACGCAACAGCATGATCGCGGCGCTGACGACGAACGTCACCAGGTTCTTCCGCGAGCCTCACCACTTCGAGCATCTGCGCGACAAGATCATCGCGCCGCTCGCCGAGTCGGCACAACGAGGGGACCGTGTCCGCCTCTGGTCCGCTGCTTGCTCGACCGGCCAGGAGCCTTACTCGATGGCCTTGACGGTTCTCTCCTTGCTACCCAACGCCGCCTCGCTCGACATACGCATTCTGGCGACGGACCTCAATCCCCACGTTATCGCGCACGGCAAGAGCGGCTGCTACGACAAGGAAGAACTCCGCGATGTGCCGGCGAACCTTCGCGCGAAATGGTTCAAACCTGTCGCAGGCGACCGCGCGGGATCGACGATGTGCATCGAGGATGACGTCCGCGCCCTCGTATCCTTCCGTCAGCTGAATTTGATGGGAACCTGGCCGTTCAAAGGCCCATTCGAAGCCATCTTCTGCCGCAACGTAGTTATCTACTTCGATCGCGAAACCCAAAGCACGATCTGGAACCGGCTTGCAAACCACGTCCGATCCAAAGGCGCGCTGTACATCGGGCATTCCGAGAGGATTTCCGGCCCCGCCAACGCAGTGCTGACTGCAGATGGCATCACGACGTATCGCAAGTTGGGCGAACGGTCATGAAAAAGGTCAGGGTTCTCGTCGTCGATGATTCCTCCACCATGCGTGGCCTGATCGCGACCGCGCTTACGAAAGATCCGGAAATTGAGGTCGTAGGGCAGGCGGAAGATCCCATCCAGGCTCGGCAGGCGATCAAATCACTCAATCCCGATGTTGTTACGCTCGACGTCGAAATGCCGAACATGAACGGGTTGGAGTTCCTCGAAAAAATCATGCGACTGCGGCCGATGCCTGTCATCATGGTATCGACATTGACAGGGCGCGGTGCCGACGAGACGATCCAGGCACTCGAAATCGGCGCGATCGATTGCATTGAAAAGCCGAGACCGGGCAACGAGCATAACTTCGAAGAACTGCCCTACAAGGTGAAGGTCGCCGCTTCCGCGCGCGTCCGCCCACTCGAGAGGACCGAGATCGGACAACGCACGGCGGCGGTTGGCGCATCGTATGTGCCGGACGACCGTATCGTCGCCATTGGAGCTTCAACCGGTGGCGTGGAGGCATTAATCGAAATCCTATCGCGCTTTCCCGAGAACTGTCCGCCGACGGTCGTCACACAGCATATGCCGCCATCATTCACCCGCAGCTTCGCCAGACGCCTCGATCGCCTGTGCGCACCGAGGGTGCAGGAAGCAACGGACCGAGCGAAGCTTTTGCCCGGCCACATCTTCCTAGCACCCGGCGGCTCCGCCCACCTTGAGGTGTCGCCTGAAATGGAATGCCGGTTAAAAGTCGGAGACAGAATCAACGGCCATTGCCCCTCGGTCGATGTCCTTTTCGAGTCGGTTGCACGCGCCCGCAAAGGCCGGGCCGTAGGCGTTATTTTGACCGGCATGGGCAAAGATGGCGCGAGCGGATTGCTGTCTATGCGCAAAGCCGGAGCGAAAACGTTCGGTCAAAGCGAAAGCAGTTGCATCGTGTACGGAATGCCGAAGGCAGCTTTCGAACTCGGCGCGGTCGAGAAGCAGCTGCCGCTCGAGCGGCTGTCTGCGGCGATCATTTCAGAAACATCAAGCAATAAGAAAAAATAGGAGGCAACGCGATGCCGTCGATGCAGCAATTATCGATTTTGGTCGTCGATGACACGTCGGTCAGCCGTGCGCTATTGACGGACAGCCTGGATCAAATCGGCCTCAAGTCCTTCAAGGTCGCCAAGGACGGCGAAGAAGGCCTGAAAATGATGCTGACGGCGCCATGCCATCTCGTGATCTCGGATTTTAATATGCCAAAGATCGACGGCATTCAGTTGCTTCGCGCTCTCCGCCAGCACACGCCGACAAGCAAGGTCGGGTTCATCCTTGTGACGGGCAAGGGCGACAAGGCATTGATCGACGAGGGCAAGAAGTGGGGCCTCAACAATTTCCTTGCTAAGCCGTTTTCGGTTCCGCAGCTGAAGACCTGCATTGAGGCTGTGGTCGGAAAGCTCACATGACTGCGGCCCAGCCTTTAGAAAAGCGCGTCCACATTATTCAAGGTGAGTTTTTCGTCACGACCGACAAGAGCGTCATGGTCACGACGATTCTCGGATCTTGTGTGGCGGCGTGCATTCGCGATCCGCTCGCCGGCGTCGGCGGCATCAACCATTTTTTGCTGCCGGGTGAGCTCGGCCGCGGAAAGTCAAATGAGGCCGAACGCATGGGCGTCCACCTCATGGAGATGCTGGTCAATGGGCTTTTGAAGGTGGGCGCGCGCCGCGAGCGCCTTGAAGCCAAGCTTTTCGGAGGCGCAAGCACAGTCCGCTCTCATTCGGACATCGGAAAGCATAATGCCGAATTTGCTCAGCGCTTTCTAAAAGCCGAAGGTATTGCATTTGTCGGCGGCAGCACTGGCGGCCCGAAAGGCCGGCGCATCCAATACTGGCCGGTGTTGGGACGCGCGCGCCAAATTCTACTCGCCGGCCAGACCGAGATCGAACCGCCCGTGAAACTTCCGGCAGCATCGATTGACGCGAATGCCGGCGAGCTTGAACTCTTCTAACGGCTTCCGGCCGGGGAACGACGAGATGAACGAAAAAGATCGCGAAGGTTCTAGTAAAAGGCAGGTCGACCTGCCGATGACGGATGTTTTGAAAACCGTTTCGGATGAAGTCCGCATGCTTTCGGACACCGCGGGGAACCTTCAGAATCTCGTCAGCAATCTTATCGTCGCGGGCGCATTTAGCGGCTCCCAGTCGATCTATGAACTGCAGAGCATGGACCGGCTCTGTCAGAATCTCGGCGCGGTCGCTGATTTTCTGAACGGCCTGGCAAAAAGCGCTCCACCGGAATGGAAAGTCGATGTCACTGGGCCATCGCAGGCCGTTAAGCTCGCCGACGTCAGCGATCGCCTGACGGGACGAATCACCGATTCTGAGGCAATGACCGGCGACTTCGAGGATTTCGAAAACTGGCCGATGACCGGCTGAGCTTTACGAACCGACGAATTCCCGCGCGGCATCAAGCGAGACAAAACGCCGGCGACCGATCATCGTATCAATTTCGATTGATCCGTCGTCGTATTCCAGAAAATCGCGACCCGCGAGTTGTCCGCCAACAACCGGCTTCGGGAGCGGGGGGAGCGGCGGCGGAACCGGTTCCATGCGCGCGGGGGCTGACTTGCGCGACATCTCGGAAGTCCGGACCGTGACTGGCTCAGTGATCTTGATCAGAGAGCGCCGGCGTTCGATGATGGGCAGAAGCTTCGTCGTGACAGCACCGATCAGGATGCTCTGGCCGATGGCGAGAGCCATCAATCGATGGATCCAGACCTCGGGCGAATCTGATTGCAGCGCGGAATAGCCGATCACAACGATCGCCAATGAAAGTGCGCCAAGCCCGGCAAAGACCGACAACGCTGCGATGCCGCCTCGCCGTGCTTTCGGCTGCGGAATCGCTCCGAGCGCTGCGTCCCGGGACAGTCGCAGCTTCAACTCAGCGGCGGATTTCCGAAAGACGGCATCGAAGCCAAAATCACTATCAGTTGCGGCCATTGTTTCTCATCATGTCTTGTTTGGAAAGATACGACCAACTATCGATCATCACGTCTTTGACGACGTCTCGGCCCATGCGCTTGTTGGCTGCGGCGGCAACTCCGGCCGCCAGCTCCCTGAGAGCCTGCTTGCGACCGCTTTTCATATCATTCGGTGCCGTCTCGTAGATTTTTCGAAAGGCCTCGTCCGCGACGAAAACCTCGGGCTGGACCGAACTGAGCTTCAACAGTTCTGCATCTGCCACAAATTGCAAGCGCGTGACGACGTATCCCATAACCTCACCGTCCATGACGAGCGGAACGCTGACCATGCGCGTCTTGATGATTTGAAGCTTGCTTTGATCGTCCTGGCCGGTGGGAGCTTTCGCATTCGCCTTCAATGACATCGCGCCGTAGACGCCCCCGAGCGTCGACAGGCAGGCGACGATGGCGACGATTATCGATCGGATCACCAAGCGCTCCGATATGGTCCGGCGCGGCGCGTGTACGTTCCGTCAGATTCCGCGCTTTGAATGGCATCCGATAGCATCGCCGTGATCTCTTTAACGGCATCGAGGTGAAGGCTGATTTTGCGCAGGTTGATCGCGAGCTTCTTGCGAAATGCCTGAAGGCGAAGTTCAAGCTCTTGGTCGACGTCGGCGGACTTCAAGCGCCGCATCGCCTGATTGAGGTCGACAAGGCCCTGGCTCTTTTTATCGTTTGAAGCTTTGAGGTCAAACGTCGGCGTCTGATCGAGCGCAGCCGTTTCCTCATCGAGGTATCCTTCGATTCTGCGAATAACCGCGAGGACGACAGCGCGCGCCGCATTCGGGTCGTGAACGGCAGGGCGATGCTGCGCCGGACCGCGGTGGTTGCCATGAGGTGCTGCTCCGGCGCGCGCGACGGTCGCGCCCGGATTTTGAGTAAAACGAGATTTCGATTCGAGCGCCGGAGTGCTCATGCTTATTTTCCTTTTGAACCGTCGGGTTCGTGTTTGAAGATCATCTGGGCGATGCCGATGGTCCCCGACTTCGACAGCGTTGTCGCCATGTTGTCGGCGAGCATCGATCGCCACACAGAGCCTGCGGTTCCCTCACCGAAAAGCGAGTCGGAATCCTTCGGAAGCCACTCTTCCATCATCTGCCGGAGATAGAGGGCCTCGAACTGTTGTCCTACTGCCTTCGCTTTGCTATCGCGCGCTTGGCTTGCTTGAGCCTGAGAGGATGCTGCGGCAGCTTGCGCGTTGCCGGCGCTTGCCAGCCGATTGCTCTGTTTTGCGGCCCACAGGGCTTGATCGGCGGCGGCTGCGGAAGGTAAAATCGGCATCGAATGTTTCGGTGGCAATGAACGACGAAATCAGGTTGAACCTGAAGACTTACACCGGCCTTGCGCTCTGACGGATTGTTGAAACTCGAGCAATGCCTCGAGATCTTTCTGCTCGGATTTGCGCTGTTCTTCGGCCTTAACGTCCGAATGGAGCCTGATTGCACCTTGCGCGCGCCCCGCGGCGTGCACATACCGCTGGACCGCGGCGGCATGCTCCAGGGCCAGCCGCTGCAGCCGACGTTCCATCTGGCCGATGCTGCGCGATATCAACGGAAGAAAAGGCTCGGTCGGAGGCGACGGATTGGCAAGGCTCTCCAAAAGCTCTTTTTGTGAGGTCCGGAGTTCCTCAATTTGCTGCGCCAGCTGTCCTACTTTGGCGCGCTCCGTCGTCTCGAGATCATGAAAGAGGTCCACCAGACGCTGGATCTTCTTTGAGGATCTAGCCATTTTGGCCGAGGTGCTGAATAGCGTCCGCAACCAGGTGAGTGAAGATTTCGAGCGTCGTCTTGTCGATCTGAAGGAGAATCAGAAGACCTCCAAAAACCACGAAGGGTGTCGATACAAAGTAGATCGGTATCTGCGGAACCATTTTGTTGAGAAAGCCGAAGGCCAAGTTGACCGTTATCGAATAGACGACGAGCGCGGCGCTGAGTTGCAGCGTTAGCTTAAATGTCTTGTCGAATGTGGCGACGATCATCTGCATGTTGGGCGGAGCCGCGATGGACACCCCGACCTGAACCGCATCATAAGATCTTTGCAGCATGCGAATAACGTTGATGTGCTGATCGGTTATGAAGAACAGCACCACTGCCGGCGTCGTGAGCAGCGTCGAAAACGGCGATGACGGATCGTTGTTGTCGATGGCGTGCGAGAATACCGATCCGTAACCCGCAAAATTGGCCATAGCCGTCGCAACGAATTCGAGCGCGAGGAACAGGATGCGCACTAGGAATCCCAGCAGAATCCCAGTGCATGACTCGATGGCAATCATCGCGAGCAGATTGCCTGGCGTTTCGGCGACCGCTGGCCGAACCGCGCCGTAGACAAGCGGGGTAAGCGCCAGCGAAATCGCGACCGCCGCAAAGAGCCGAAGCTGAACGGGAATGCGCTCGCTCGAAATTCCCGGCAGCACCATGAAGCAGGCGCCGACACGACAAAACACTAGCAAAGGAACGAGAAGGCTTTCATGCGTTAGTTCGGTCATGAAACCGAGCCAAGCGATTGAATCTGCACGCCGCGGCTGATCTCCAGGTGCGACAGAACAGGAAGGGTCCCATAGAGCCGCTCAGTGACGGTGTGAACGTAGGGACGCGTCTCTCCCGCCGTGACGAGGACGAATTGATGGCCCGCGTCCATGAGAGGCTGAACGACGCGCGAAAGTTCAGCGCCGAATTGCTCAATTAGACGCGGTTCGATATCGAATTCGACCACTTCGCCTTTTGCATCCCGCTTGAGCGCCTGATGGAACGCGAGCTCCCATCGATTACCGAGACGAACGACCTTGAGATAGTTGCCCTCGCTGAGATCGCCGCAAATCTGCGTCGACAGCCTCATGCGGACATGTTCTGAAATCTGCTCGGCCTTTCGCGTGAACGGCGCGATCTCCGCAACAGCTTCGAGAATGAGATGCAGATTGCGGATCGAAACGCGCTCGGCAAGAAGCGATTTCAGAACGCTTTGAAGTCCCGAATAGGAAATCTGTGAGGGGCAAATTTCCTCAAGAAGCTTGCGGTATTCGGGATCCAGCCGTTCCAGAAGCGCGCGCAGATCCCGATACGAAAAGAGCTGTGCCAGGCTGTTGCGGATCACTTCCGCGACATGAGTCAGGAGAACGGAAGTATTTTCGACCGGCACGAACCCGTCGCGCTTGAGTGCGTTCGTGAAGATATCAGGCACCCAAAGTGCCTTCATTCCGAACGCGGGTTCGCGGGTCTCGTCTCCGGGCGCTTCCGGCTTCGGACCATCGCCCACGACGACCAGCACATCGCCCAGCCGCAGCTCCGCGCTTGCAACGACCGTTCCGTGTACTTTGATCTGATAGCTCTTCGTCGGAACGGAGAGGTCCTCGGTGAGGCGGATTTCGGGAACGACAAATCCGTATTGTTTCGCGAACTTGCGCCGCATCTTCGCGACCCGTTGCGGCAGATCGCTGGTCGGACGCATCAGCACCGTCGAAATTTGCTTACCGAAGCAGATTTCGATTTCAGTCGTCTTCAGCTGATCCCGGATAGACTGACGCGACTGTTCCTCTGCCGACGGCATCTGGGTCGTGGTCTGAGCAAGCACCGCCGCCTTTGCGCTTTCGGCCGTACGGCGCATCAAACCCATGCTGATGAACGTCAACACGCCGCCGATGGCCGCGAACGGCAATAGTGGCAAACCGGGAGCAAGCGCGAGCACCGACATCACGCCGCCCGCGACCATGAGCGCACGCGGGTAATTGCCAAGCTGAGCGACGATGACGCCTTCGGTCGAGCCTTGCGTGCCGCCTTTTGAAACCAAAAGGCCGGCCGCAAGCGAAACAATCAGCGCTGGCATCTGCGTGACGAGACCGTCGCCAACGGAGAGCTTCACAAAAGTATCGACTGCATTTTCGAACGGCAGGTCGTGCTGCGTCACGCCGATGATAATGCCGCCAAAAATGTTGACGGCCGTAATGATAAGGCCTGCGATGGCGTCGCCTCGAACGAACTTCGACGCACCGTCCATCGCACCGAAGAACTGGCTTTCTTCTTCGAGTTCCCTTCGCCGACGGATCGCTTCCTTTTCATCAATGGAGCCGGACGACAAATCGGCGTCAACAGCCATCTGCTTACCAGGCAACGAATCGAGTGTGAATCGCGCCCCGACCTCGGCGATGCGAGTTGCACCCTTGGTGATGACGACGAAGTTCACTGTCACAAGGATGATGAAGACGATGATACCGATGACGAAGTTGCCGCCCATCACAAACTCGGCAAAGCCCGCGATGACGTGGCCGGCGGCAGTTGGACCCTCGGCGCCCTGCGAGAGGATCAATCGGGTCGTCGCGACGTTGAGAGCTAGCCGCAGCAGAGTGGCAATCAGCAAGATCGTCGGGAAGGCCGAGAACTCGAGCGGCCGTCGTATCCACAACGCGACCATCAGGATGATGATGGACAGCGCGATGGAAAACGCCAAGCCGATATCCATGATGAAGGCCGGCATCGGCAGAAACAGAATCGTGAGAATGGCCACGATGCCCACGGCCAAGCCTGCATCGCGTTGACCCAGACCAAGGTCGATGCCACCGCTCGCAGTGGTTTTCGTGGCTGCCATGTAAAGAGACCCCTCGCGCTCTTGCCGAGCTTGCTATTCGAAGCTTGCGCGAGGTCGTCGT
>JBEVLH010000067.1:0-7275 GCA_040509255.1 Hyphomicrobium sp.
TCCTACAAGCCGGCGAAGCTTTCGAACGGGGCGCGCGTGATGGTGCCTCCGCACATCGGCGCAGGAACGCGTGTCGTCGTCATGACGGTGGACGGCTCCTACGTCGAACGCGCGAAGGACTAATTGCCCTTTCAGGCAGCGCGCGAGGTCAACTCCTCGACGCGCTGAGGTGCTACTTCCTCGCAGACCACCTTGAACTCGCCGAGATAGTGCTGGCCGAACGACGTCACCATGGCGACGTCGGCGGCATCGCGTCCGCGAGCGATGACGACGCGACCGATGCGCGGGACGTTGTGACGAGCGTCGAACGTGACCCAGCGATGGTCGATATAGGCTTCGAACCAGGCGCTAAAGTCCATCGCGGCCGGATCAGGCGGCACGCCGATGTCGCCGAGGTAGCCGTTGACGTAGGCCGCGGGAATATTCAGGCAGCGGCAGAAGGCGATGGCGAGGTGGGCGAAGTCGCGACAGACGCCGGTCTGCTCGTTATAGGCTTCGAATGCCGTGCGGGTTGAGCGCGCGGCCTGATAGTTGAACTTGATGCGATTGTGCACGAAGTCGCAGATCGCCTTCACGCGCTGATAGCCAGGCGGAACGTTCCCGAACAGTTGCCACGCGATTGCCGCGAGTTGGTCGGTTTCGCAATAACGGCTGCCGCTCAGAAAGTGCATCGCGTAGTTCGGAAGGTCAGCGACGGGAATTTCGCGGGCGGCAAATGGCGTTTCTTCCAGCTCGCCGGAATCGCGGACAACGGCGCGATAGCTGAGCTTCATTTGGCCGGCGGGCGCGACAAGGCGCTGGGTCCGGTTGCCGTAGAGATCAAGTCCGCGCTCGATCGCGACGTCGGGAACGTTCAAAGCATCTTCGTAGATGATGTCGCGACGGCGGCTCGGGTGGACGTCTAGAAGAAGCAGCAGCGGGGTCGGAGAGATAAATTCCAACCCGATATCGTATCCAATTTGGATGAGCATGAGTGACGCCCCTCGTGAGCAACAAGTGATTTTGTCAAAAACGCCAAGTTGCTCTTGAATGTTCCCAAAATAACGGGCGCGAATTTGCACAAATATCGCGCAGTAGAACGTGTGAGACGAAAGTCGAATACCTTGAAGTATTGAGAAGATCGGCGTTTCTCCGAAGGATCAAATCTTTCCATCGGCCCGCGGCGCTGAACGCCCGCGTTTGTTTTCAGATGTCCAATCGCAGGACTTTGACGGATGCGCCGGCGGGTTGAGCCGGGGCATCGGCGGGCACGACAACGAGACAGTCGGCGCGCTGCAGGGATTTGATCAGTCCGCTGTCCTGATTTTTGAAGGCGGTAACGCGGGGCGGCGCGGAGGTCAGGTCGAGACGACCGCGCATGTAGTGCTCGCGTGGACCGTTTGCCGGAAGAGGTTCGGCAAGGATCGCATCGAACGCTTCGAACGGCGTCTCGCGGCCGAGCAGGCGGCCAATAAGCGGAACGAGAAAAACGCGGGCGCAAATCGTGGCCGATACCGGATTGCCAGGAAGGCCGAGGCAATACTGAACTCGGCCTTGCACCGAGCGCGAGCCGAAGAATAGCGGCTTTCCGGGCCGCATCGCGATCTTATAGAAATCCAGTTTGGCGCCGGCGTTTTCCAATGCGGGCCGAACCAGATCGTGATCGCCGACCGAAGCGCCGCCACTAGTCACCAGGATGTCGACGTCGTCTGCCTTGCGGATGAAGTCATCGAGTGAGGCAAGCGTGTCGCGTGCGATGCCGAGGAAGCGCGCTTCGCCTCCCGTCGTCTCCACGATGGCTGAAAGGCCGTAGGCGTTCGAACCGGAGATCTGTCCAGGTCCCAGGGCGGTACCGGGTGGAACGAGTTCATCGCCCGTAGAAAGGATGCCGACAACCGGCTTGCGGATGACGGGAAGCGTGCTGTGACCGGACGAGGCGGCGATCAGGATATCGCGGGCGGTGAGACGGCGGCCGGGCTCGATCAACGTCTCGCCGGTTTTGAAGTCCTGAGCTTGCGGTCGGATGTTTGCGCCGCGCGCCGCGGTTTCCTGCACCGTCACGATTGCGCCGGATGTCGAAACGTTCTCCTGGATGACGATTGCGTCGGCGCCTTCGGGCACGCGTCCGCCAGTGAAGATCCGGACGGCTTCGCCCGAGCCGAGCGTGCCGGTGAAGGGGCGACCCGCGCCCGCTTCGCCGATCACCGTGAGAGACGCCGGAACCTGCGCCACGTCGGCGGCGTGTACGGCATAGCCGTCCATGGCCGAGGCGTCGAAAGGCGGGTTATCGAGCTTTGAGGTGATGGTGCTCGCGAGCGTGCGGCTGCGAGCGTGAAGGAGATCAACTGATTCCGAGTTCAGTGTCGCGGCGCTTTCCAAAATGCGCGTCAGCGCTACGGAAACGGGGAGAAGGGCCATTTATCAGCCGCCTCCGGAACGCCCGGCAGCGCGGTAGACGCCGGATTTCCCGCCGTCCTTCGCGATCAGGCGCACGCCTTCGATAGTCATGCCTTTGTCTGCGGCCTTGAGCATGTCGTAGAGCGTGAGGCAGGCAACCGAGACGGCAGTCAGCGCTTCCATTTCGACGCCGGTCTGGCTCGATACCTTGACTTCAGCGGTTACGCGGATGCCGGGCGGTGTGTGAGAGAGCGCGAAGTCGATCGTCGCCTTGGTGATGGCAAGGGGATGGCAGAGCGGGATCAATTCGTGGGTGCGCTTGGCAGCCATGATGCCGGCGATGCGGGCCGCGCCGATCACGTCGCCCTTGCTTGCTTGTCCGGTTTCGACGAGCGTCAGAGTGCTGGGCCGCATCGTAACGAAGCCCTCGGCGACGGCGCGGCGGGCTGTGATGGATTTTTCCGAGACATCGACCATGCGGGCATGGCCCTTATCGTCGATATGCGAAAGCTTGCTCATGACACGGAAGCGGGTTCGAGCAGGGCTTTCGTGGCGGCCGTGACGTCGGCCTGCCGCATCAGACTTTCGCCGACCAGGAAGGTATTGACGCCGGCTTTCGAAAGCCGGGCCAGGTCACCTGAGGTGAAGATGCCGCTTTCGCCGATCGCGATGCGATCCGATGGAATGCGTGAGGCAAGGATTTCCGTCGTCTCCAGGGTTACGTCGAAGGTCTTGAGATTGCGGTTGTTGATGCCGATGAGCCGGCAGTCGAGCTTCAGTGCGCGCTCTAGCTCGTCGGCGTCATGGACCTCCGCGATGGCGTCCATATCCCAATCCTTGGCGGCAGAAGCGAGGTCGTGAGCGGTCGCGTCGTCGACCTCGGCAAGGATGATGAGAATGCAATCGGCGCCCCAGGCGCGGGCTTCGGCAACCTGATAGGTGTCGATCATGAAGTCTTTGCGCAGGACCGGAAGCGACGTCGCTTCACGGGCGGCGATGAGGAATTCCGGTGCCCCCTGGAACGACGGGCGATCCGTCAGAACCGAAAGAGATGCAGCGCCACCCGCCTCGTAGGCGCGCGCCAGGGCGGGCGGATCGAAGTCGGCGCGGATCAAGCCCTTCGACGGGGAGGCCTTCTTGATTTCGGCAATCAAGGCCGGCTTTTTCTGCGCGTGCTTTGCTTCAATGGCGCCGGCAAAGGAGCGAACCTTGGGTGCGGAGCGGGCATACTCGGCGATGACGCGCAGCGGCTTTATGGCCTTGGCGCGCGCGATCTCTTCGCGTTTGTAGGCGGTGATCTTATCGAGGATGTCGGCCATGCTCACACCCGCTCGTTCGTGACGGCGACGAGGCGGTCGAGGGCACGGGCGGCGCGGCCGCTATCGATCGAAGCTTCAGCCTTTTCGATGCCGTCCGACAATCCGTCGGCCTTGCCGGCGACGACGAGCGCTGCGGAGGTATTGAGGAGTACGATATCGCGGTACGGGCCTGGTTCGCCCTGCAAAAGATCATGGATGGCAGCGGCGTTGGTAGCGGCGTCTCCGCCTTTGAGCGCTTCGATCTTGCAGCGCTGAAGGCCAGCATCTTCCGGCGTCAGGTCGAAGGCATAGATATCGCCGTCTTTCAGTTCGGCGACGTGCGTTACGCCTGTCGTCGTCAGTTCATCCATGCCGTCGGCGCCATGGACGACCCAGGCATGCACGGAGCCGAGCTGTCGCAGAACTTCGGCGATGGGTTCAACCAGCTTGCGATCGTAGACGCCCAGGACCTGGCGAGTGACCCTCGCCGGATTGCAGAGTGGCCCGAGCAAATTGAAGATCGTCCTGAGACCGAGGTCGGCGCGAATAGGCGCCCAGGTCTTGAATGCCGGGTGATAGAGCGGGGCCCAGAGAAAGCCGACGCCAGCGTCGGCGATAGCGCGCGAGACGATCACGGGGGGCACGTCGAGTTTGACGCCGAGGGCGGAGAGAACGTCGGACGCGCCCGAAAGAGATGTCACGGCGCGATTGCCGTGCTTCGCGACGATGGCTCCGGCTCCCGCGGCAACGAATGTAGCAGCCGTCGAAATGTTATAGGTGCCGCTGCTGTCGCCACCCGTGCCGACGATGTCTATAGCGCCGGGGGGCGCATCGACCGTCGTCATGCGGCTGCGCACGAATCTGGCCGCGCCTGTGATTTCTTCCGTCGTCTCGCCACGAACGCGGACGCCCATCAGGAACGCGCCAAGCGCGACGGGCGGAGCGATGCCCGACATGAGGAGGTCGAGCGCCTGCTGCATGCCGTCGTCGCCAAGCGTTTCGCCATCGGCGATGCGGTTCATCAGGCGCTTCAGCTCGCGCGCAGGATTGGCGACGGTGGCGGTGGTTGTCACGGGTCAGGCCGCCTTGCGGCTTTTGGGTGCGAGGCCTGCAAGGTCCAGGAAATTCGCCAGAAGCGCGTGCCCCTGTTCCGAGGCGATGCTTTCGGGATGGAACTGCACGCCGTGGACCGGATGAGACTTGTGCTGCAGGCCCATGATCAGGCCGTCGTCGGTCTCGGCCGTCACTTCGAGGCAGTCGGGCAGCGTGGCGCGGTCGACGATTAGCGAATGGTAGCGGGTGATCTCAAAACGCTTGGGCAAGCCCTTGAAGATTCCCTGGCCGGTGTTGGTGATGGTCGACAGCTTGCCGTGCATCGGCACGGGCGCGCGGATGACGTCACCGCCGTAGGCCTGTCCGATCGATTGGTGTCCGAGGCAGACCCCGAGCAGCGGAATAGTGGCGCCGGCCTTCTTGATCAGGTCGAGGCAGATACCGGCTTCATTGGGTGTGCAGGGGCCGGGCGAAAGCACAATTGCCTTCGGCTTCATGCCGAGCACTTCGTCGACGGAAACCTTGTCATTGCGAATGACGACGCTATCCGTCCCCAACTCGCCCAAATAGTGCACGAGATTGTAGGTGAAGCTGTCGTAGTTATCGATCAGGATCAGCATATTGGCCCTTGGTCTGCCGATGCGGCCCTAGTGCGCAGCCCTTCTAGCAGACCGCGGTGGGCGCGCGACACGGAAATATGGCTACACGGCCGGCGGATTCAACGCAAAGATCAATTCAGCCGGTCTCGGCGCGATCGCGCGGCGTGGTGAAGGCCTCGAGGCGGCCGGAGGCCGGAAGCAGGTCGCGCCAGAAATCCTGCTCGAACGAAAAGAGCGCGAGCGCGGCCGTAGGGAATTTGTCTTCCAGGCGCGAAAGCGATTTGGCGTCGCCGGTGCCGGCCAGATGAAGCGCGAGACCGTGCATGCCGGGATTGTGGCCGATCATCAGAACCTTTTTAATCCCGACCGGGACGGCTTTGAGGCGCCCGTAAAGCCGATCCTGGCTCGTGAGGTAAAGCTCTTCGTCGAAGGCCACCTCGCAATCCTTAACGAAGCTGGAGATGAGGGCCAGCGTCTCGCGCGTTCGCTTGGCGGGCGAGCACAGGATGAGCTCCGGCGTGAAATTCAGGTCCTTCAAGGCAGCGCCCATGACGGGCGCCGCGGATCGTCCGCGCTCGTTTAACGGCCGGTCGAAATCTTCGATGTCGGTCGCGTCCCAGCTTGATTTGGCATGGCGGAGGAGGGCAAGAGACAGCATTGCGGCCTTGGACTGGCGTTGCGCGACGAAGCGACCATATCTCAGGTCCTGCGTGCCGTTAAGCGATAGGCCATAGATTCGCGCGGCGGTGATGACAAGGTCCATCGACAATGGATTATCTTCTGGCACCGCTTTTCTGGATCGTCGGCCTGCTAGCCAGCATCGTCTGGTGGGTGGTCGTGCAACTCCTTTGGATCGTGGTCTGGCTGCTGTTGCCGCTCGCGATCGTCGGCTTCATCGCCTTGCGGGTCGCAGAACGCGTTCTCGGCCAGGACCGGGTCAGAGCTTGGGTCAAGGCGCGAACGCAGAAATACGGCGCGTCGGCATCGAAGCGCATCCAGCGCGGGCTGTTTGCACTCGGCGTGTTGCCTCTGCGGGTGCTGTTCTGGTTTCCGATCTATGCGGTCTGGCACAGCATCGTCAGCCTGCTGTGGCGCCCGAAGTGGTCGCCATGGCAACGGGCATGGGCCAAGCGCTGGCGGCCGGTGGCGACACCCGCTCTGGCAACCGCTAAGGATCGCTCAATCGGCGGAGCGAGGAACGTTCGATGAGCGCGATGCGAAGCGGACGGCTTCCTCGGCGGCGCGGACGACGGCCTTTGCCTTATTGATGCATTCCTGCTGTTCGTTTTCGGGAATGCTGTCGTGGACGACACCGGCGCCGGCCTGCACGTGGATCATGCCATCCTTAAGGATCGCCGTCCGCAGCACGATGCAGGTATCCATTTCCCCATTTGCCGAGAAGTAGCCGACGCATCCGGCATAGGGCCCGCGCTTGGCCTTTTCGAGTTCGGCGATGATCTCCATGGCGCGCACCTTCGGGGCTCCGGAAACGGTGCCCGCGGGAAAGCCCGCCATCAGCGCATCGATGGCATCATGATTGGCTTCGTCGAGCTGCCCGATTACGTTCGAGACGATGTGCATGACGTGGCTGTAGCGCTCGACGACGAACTTGTCGGTAACGGTGACGGAGCCCGGTACCGAAACGCGGCCGACATCGTTGCGGCCGAGGTCGAGCAGCATCAGATGTTCCGAGCGCTCCTTGGGATCGGCGAGCAAGGCGGAGGCGAGGGCTTTGTCCTCGGCATCGGTATCGCCTCGGCGCGTGGTGCCGGCGATGGGGCGAATGGTGACGACACCGTCGCGGGCTCGCACGAGGATTTCAGGCGATGAGCCAACGAGCTGCAGTTCGCCAAAATCGAGATGGAAGAGAAACGGGGACGGGTTGAGGCGACGCAGGGCACGATAGAGCGCGAACGACGGCAATGCGAACGGGGCTGAGAACCGTTGCG
>JBEVLH010000068.1:0-11332 GCA_040509255.1 Hyphomicrobium sp.
CGTTCGACCGACGCTCTCGACGCCGTCGGCAACACCACCAAGGCCGTCACCAAGGGCTACGCCATCGGCTCCGCCGGTCTCGGCGCGCTCGTTCTGTTCGCGGCCTACAACTACGATCTTCATCACTTCATCGATGAAGCCAACAAGTCGGGTGCGACGGGATATCAGTTCTTCAAGGACGTGCAGGTGAACTTCGGCCTTGATAATCCCTACGTCGTCGCCGGACTTCTGCTGGGCGGCCTCATTCCGTTTCTCTTCGGCGGCCTCGCGATGACGGCCGTCGGCCGGGCAGCGGGCTCCATCGTCGAAGAGGTGCGCCGTCAGTTCAAGGCCGATCCAGGCATCATGAAGGGCACGTCGAAGCCCGACTATGCCCGCGCCGTCGACCTTCTCACTCGTGCCGCGATCAAGGAAATGATCGTGCCGTCGCTGTTGCCGGTTCTGTCGCCGATCGTGCTGTTCATCGTGGTCAACGCCATCGCCGGCAAAGGCGCCGCGTTCTCGGCCGTCGGCGCCATGCTGCTGGGCGTGATCGTCACCGGCATCTTCGTCGCCATCTCGATGACATCGGGCGGCGGCGCCTGGGACAACGCCAAGAAAAGCTTCGAAGACGGCTTCGTCGACAAGGACGGCGTCAAGCATCTGAAGGGCTCGGAAGCCCACAAGGCCTCCGTCACTGGCGACACCGTCGGCGATCCTTACAAGGACACCGCCGGTCCAGCCGTCAACCCGGCGATCAAGATCACGAATATCGTCGCGCTTCTGCTGCTGGCTGTGCTCGCCCACTGGTAGGACGCAAGGACCCAAAGAAAAAGGCTCCGCGGGTTTGCGGAGCCTTTTTTGTTTCGACGATGACGCCGAGCCTGGCATCACCCGACGAGCTTGGGGTCTTCGCTGTCGTGCACATGCCCGATCGCCGACAGCAGCCGCTTCTCGAGAAGTTCGGGCTTCAAGATCACCTTTTGCGAATGCACGTCTTTCACCGCCGAGCGCGGAACGACGAACTCGCCGGCGTTCTCGACGTAGAGCACGAGCGACGTCGGCGTAACTTCGCGGATGCCCCCAATGCCGTCTTTGCCGTCCACCAGGAAGGCCATGAAGCCTTCTTCGATTTTTTCAGTCATGGAACACCTGCGCAAATTCGTTTCATTCGGCCGCAAAACGCGCCGACCGATCATTCGTTCATTTGTTGCCCGCCGCGCCGTTCTAGCGCCAAAGGCCAACCAACGCGATATAGCAGGCGCGAAGGCGCGAAACGAGAGCCAAGGAAGGTCGGAGTAAACGCGCGTTAGTTGCCGAACAGCTGCTGCTTGCCGAGGTTGCGGAACAGGCCTTTCAGGATGCCCTCATCCTTGCCGCCGGGGGCCGGCGTCGTGCGGCTGACGAAATCGAACACCTTGCCGTCTTTGAGGCCGTAATTTGCGATGCTGTCGACGGTGCCGCCGCGGTTGAAATAGACTGCAACCACCTGCCGGTCCGACTCCGTTGGCAGGAAAAACGACTTCTGCTGATCGGTGCTTGAGATATAATAAAATGCCCGGCCATCGCCGAGCACCGCCGTCGTCGCGGGCGTGCCGAGCGTAGTGCGCACTTGCTCCTGGCTCATTCCAGGCTGGACGGACTGGAGATCGGTGGCGCGAAACTGTTGGCCGTGCTTGGTGATCGTCGGCGTTCCGCAGCCCGCCAGCAGAGCGACGGACGCCATCATCGCAAGCGCAACCGCCGCCACATGATGCCGCCTCTTGTTCGCGTCTTCTGTCACCGGCACATCCATGTCGCGGGAATCGCCTCGCCCTTTATGTCTCGAGTGTTTAGAGTGTGCGTAGAACGCCAGCAACTGCGCGCCCCCGCGCCAGCATGGCATGATCCCCAGACATTTGATCGGCCCTGCCGCCGACCCGAGATCCGAAGATGTTGCAATGGCTAAGAAAGCGGTCTGAAACCGGCCGCAGAGCAGGGGAGCTTTATGGCAGCGTCGTGACCGCCGCGAGGCAGGCACCGTTTTACGGCATGATGGGCGTCCCGGACACACCCGAAGGTCGATACGAGCTGATCGCCTTGCATCTTTTCCTGGCGCTCCAAAGCCTTCCCGACGCCGCCGGCAACGATCTGCGCCAACGCACGATTGAAGCGTTCGTCGTCGATATGGACGATTGCATGCGCGAGATGGGAATTGGCGATCTTGCAGTGCCGAAGAAGGTTAAGCGCGCGGCGGCGGGCTTCTACGAGCGCGCGACCATCTATCAACGCGGCCTGACCGACGTCGATGGCGACGGCCTGACCCACGGGCTCAGGCGCTACATTTTTGCCGACGATGAAAACAGGCTGGATGCAAGCGCCGCTCTTGCACATTATGTACGGGCTGCGTCGTCGGCGCTGACCGCGCAACCCTTCGATGTCTGGGTCGCAAATGGAAGCGCGCGCCGCCTGCTCGACACCGTAAACTCAACTGCCGGGATGACTGCGACGTGACCGACACTTTGGCGTGGACCGAAAAGACGACCGAAATCCCAGCGGGCGGCTTGGATCGCGACCGCGTCGCGACGCCGACCGAACTCAAGCAGGTCGCAGAAGCCCTTGGTATCTTGGGCGCGTCGAAGCTGTCCGTGCATTATCGCGTTGTGGCCATATCCGGGGGCGCCTATCGGTTGACCGGTACGCTTGCCGCCGACGTCGAGCAGGCATGCGTCGTGTCGCTCGAACCGGTCGGCGACAATCTCAAAGCCGCTTTCGAAGTTGAATTTTGGCCTGACCTCAAGCCGACCGAAAGCGACGAAGAAGCCAGCATCTTGAATGGAACCGATGCCGAGCGGCTCGAGCACGGGCTTATTCCAGTGGGACGGATCGTTTACGAGACGTTGTCGGCCTCGCTCGATCCATATCCCCGACGCGAGGGTGCCGAATTCGACTGGCAGGATAAGGCAGCGGAAAAATCCGACAGCGCCAACCCATTCTCGGCTTTGTCGAAGCTGAAGGGCCAAGGCTGAGTCGCAGCCTGAGGCCGGTTCGGATCAGCGCGCCCACCCTAAATTGCAGGCCCTCGCCACGGCCGCAGAATACTGTCTCATCCTCCTGTAGCGGGATGAAAAACCGAGTTAAAGTAAAGGGGTGTGAGTGGTTCTGTCACGAGGCGCGTTTTCGCCTTGTGGCCGGAGTTCAAAAGGCTATGGTCTCGCCGAATTTCGGCAAAAAAGACGGGGGCCGGTAGCCAAGTTTGGCGTTTCGGCGACAACGGCAGCATCCACGGCAATCGATAAGAATGGCAAGCCCAAAGACGATTGCACTCGACGCGATGGGCGGCGACCACGGTCCCGAGGTCGTGATCCCTGGCGCGGCTCTTTCGCTTGAGCGCCAACCCGCGTTGAGCTTCATCGTATACGGCCAGCAGGCGCGCATCGACGCGACGCTCGCCCAGCATGCTGCGTTGCGCGCCCGGACGCGCGTGGTCCACACCGATCTCGTCATCAGCATGGATGAAAAGCCGAGCCAGGCGTTGCGGCGCGGCAAGGGTTCGAGCATGTGGCTGCCGCTCGAAGCGGTGAAGGCAGGCGAAGCCGACGCGGCGGTTTCCGCCGGTAACACCGGCGCCCTGATGGCGATTGCGAAACTCGTATTGCGGCCGATGCCGGGCATCGAGCGCCCCGCGATCGCCGCGCTTTGGCCGACCGTCAATTCGGAATGCATCGTTCTCGACGTCGGCGCCAACATCGGCGCGACCGCCAGTCAGCTCGCGGACTTTTCGCTGATGGGCGCTGCGATGGCACGCGCCGTGTTTCATATCGAGCGTCCGTCCGTCGGTCTTCTCAACGTCGGCACCGAAGAGATGAAAGGCAATGAAGACGTCAAGGCTGCGCACGCGTTGCTGAAGTCCATCGACGCCTTGCCGCTCGAATACAAAGGTTTCGTCGAAGGCGACCAGATCGGGCAGGGCGCCGTCGACGTCGTCGTGGTCGAAGGCTTCGCCGGCAACATCGCGCTGAAGACCGCGGAAGGCACCGCCCGGCAGATCAGCACCTATCTGCGCGCGGCCATGACGAGCTCTATACTGAGCAAGATCGGCGCGCGTCTCGCGCAGGGCGGCTTCCGGGTGCTGAAGGAAAAAATGGATCCTCGCCGCGTCAACGGCGGCACGTTCCTCGGTCTGAACGGGATTGCGGTCAAGAGCCACGGCGGCACCGACGCCTTTGGATTTGCGAGCGCCGTAGATCTTGCGTACGAGATGGCCGATTCCGGCCTGATCGCGCGACTGACATCCGATATGGAAGGTTTCCACCACCGGCTTTCGGCGGCGGCAGCAGGCACGCCTCAGCCGCGCGACGCAACCGGAAGCTTGCTCGGAAAGGCATAGACTTGGCAGTTCTCCGTTCCGTCATTCGCGGCGTTGGCGCTCATCTTCCCAAGCGCATCGTTTCGAATGATGATCTCGCAAAAATCGTCGATACCAGCGATGAGTGGATCCTTGAGCGCTCGGGTATCGCCAGCCGGCATATCGCCGACGAAAATGAGCTGACGTCCGACCTCGGAGCGGCCGCCGCCAAGCAGGCGCTCGTGCGTGCCGGCATCGACCCCGTCGAAATCGATCTGATCGTTTGCGCCACCGCCACGCCCGACCGGACGTTTCCCGCGACCGCCGTCCGGATCCAGTCGATGCTGGGCGTCACCAAAGGCGCCGCGTTCGACGTTCAGGCGGTGTGCTCGGGCTTCGTTTACGCGCTCGCCATCGCCGACAACTTTCTGAAGGCCGGCCAATCAAAGCGCGCCCTCGTCATCGGGGCCGAAACGTTTTCCCGCATCCTCGATTGGTCCGACCGCTCGACTTGCGTCCTGTTCGGCGACGGCGCGGGCGCCGTCGTGCTGGAAGCGCAACCCCAGCTTGGCACGCGGGAAGACCGCGGCATCATCCATACCCTCATCAGATCCGACGGTCGCTTCGAGGATTTGCTTTACGTCGACGGCGGTCCGGGATCGACCAAGACAGTCGGACACCTGCGCATGAACGGCCGAGAGGTTTTCCGCCACGCGGTCCAGAAAATCTCCGGCGTGATCGAGGAGACCCTCGCCGAAACCGGCTACGCTTCCGACGAGATCGATCTTTTCATCCCGCATCAGGCCAACAAACGCATTCTCGACGGTATCGCCAAAAAATTGAACGTCGCGCCCGATAAGATCGTCATGACGCTCGACAAGCACGGCAACACCTCGGCCGCGTCCATCCCGCTGGCCCTCAACGAGGCGTTCGAGGCCCATCGCGTCAAGGAAGGCAGCCTCGTTCTGATGGAGGCCATGGGCGGCGGGTTCACATGGGGCGCAGTTTTGGCCCGCTGGTAAACGCCATTTGGTGCGCTGCAGCGTAGAAAAGCGTGCTTTATCAGACCCTTGTTCAGGCTTCCGGTTGACCCCGCGACGAACCGCCGCTACCATCACCGGTTAAAATGAGGCTCGGCCGGGAGGAATACGATGGTGGGCAAGACGTTGACACGAGCTGATCTTGCGGAAGCCGTCGTCGAGAAAGTCGGGTTGCCGCGCAACGAGAGCCAGGATCTCGTTGAACGCGTTCTCGACGAGATTTCCGGCAGCCTGGCGGGCGGCGACGCGGTCAAGCTGTCGTCCTTCGGATCGTTCGGAATTCGCCAAAAAGGTGAGCGCGTCGGCCGAAATCCGAAAACCGGCGAAGAGGTTCCCATCACGCCCCGGCGTGTCTTGGTGTTCCGTCCGTCCAACATCATGAAAGACCGCATCAACAAGGGTCATTCAAAACGCTAACGACCCCGTTGCATGACATGCGATCTAAGCGTTCAATCGACAAGGGTGTCGAGACGCTAGGGGGCTAGCTATGAACAAGTCGGCGGACGCATTTCGCACGATCGGGGAAGTTGCTGACGAGCTCAAGATTCAGAAGCACGTCCTGCGTTTTTGGGAAGGTCGCTTTCCACAAATCCGTCCGATGAAGCGCGGCGGTGGCCGGCGTTACTACAGGCCCGAGGATATGGAGCTTTTGCGCGGTATCCGCGCGCTCCTGCACGCCGAAGGCTATACCATCCGTGGCGTTCAGAAGATCCTGCGCGAGCACGGCGTCGACCTGGTCAAGGCCGCAGCCCACCGCACACCCGCCGATCAAACCTCCGAACCCGCGCCGTCGCCATCGGGACGCAAGCGGGGCCGCAAGCCGATCGCCAAGACAGCACCATCCCCTCTCGCGCCGGAAGCCAAGTCGCGCGCAGACACCGCCGGCAGGAAGAACCTCATCCAAATCGCGATACGCGAACTTGAAATCGCATCGGCTATTCTGCGGGGCCAGCCGATCAACCCCGCGGTCAATCCCGAAGACCTGAAGAAATCGCGTGCAGGGCGGACCTAAATCGTCGTCCCAGCCCGACGCAGGACAGCGGGAACCGCGCTCCGATCTCGAAATCGTATTCGTTGATCTAACGAGATTTGCCGCGGATCTCGCCCACGAAGAGACGCGCACGCCCCGTCTTTCCGCCGATGACAACGTTCGCGCCGATACTATGGTTGATCACGAAGCGCGCCGCCTCTGGCGCGCCGCCCGCATCGCGACACGAATTGTCCTGGAACGGGTTGTTGGCGAGAGCGTGCGCGGCGTGCCCTTTCGAATTGAGCCCGGCGGCCGCCCGGTGCTCTCCGACGGCGGCGCTCATTTCAGCGTATCGCATAGCGCTGGCGCCGCGCTAATCGCGGTTGCGCGTGAGATGGCTGTCGGCGTCGACATCGAAGAGAAGGCACGCATCCTCAAAATGTCCAAAGACCGGCGCACGCGCGTCCTCGACGCCGTCGCCCGGCTCCAAGGAACGCCGCCTCGATCCAGCGCCGATGCCGATGTCCTTGAGGCATGGGTCCAGCTTGAGGCCATCGCCAAGGCGCGCGGTACAGGCATAGGTCGCCTGTTGACGGAAGAAGGGGTCATTGGCGGCAAGGCAAAAAGTCCCGCCGTCACCGACGCGCCCGACAACTTTGCAGTCAAGCTGCTGACCGTCGAAGGCTTCGTCGCGGCGATTGCGGCTGCGCGGCTTTCCGCCGACATAGTGGTTGAGTCTTTTTCCTTGGAGCAACCGGCGCCATTGCGGCGCGGCAAGGCAGACTGAGGACCGCAACCAGCCCTCGCTCTATCGCGCCCACGGATCGGTCAGCACGTCAGGCCGCCGACGGCTCCGCCTATGGTCCGTACCCGAAGAGGCTCGAAAAGGGGTTACCTGCCGTCTGCTGCTTGTGGCGGCGGTAGCGGCGGACCTTGCTTTTGGATGGTCCGTCCGAAGCGTCCGCTTTGGACGACGTGTCGGACGCGCCTGCCGGCGGTATCGCGAACGCCGTCGCCGTGCCGTCCTTGACGGCGAGCAGCATGTTCGATTCAGACGGCCGCCAGCGGTAGCCGAGGCTGAAATCGATCGGGGTCGTCCGGCCTTTCGCGAAGACCTCGTTGAGCTTTGATTGATACTGACCCGCGAACAAGTTGATCGGGCCGGCATACCGGCCATAGGGGTGAAGCTGCCAACCCTGAGCGAAGAACCGGATCGGAATACCGGAATCATCCTGCAGCAACGATTCGCTGTGCGTCAGCAGGAAATCGCGCACCGTCGAGAAGCTGTCCTGGTGCATCAGGTACGACGCGCTCTTGATGAAGCTGTCGCCATGCCCGAGCGTATTGCAGAATGTCAGAAAGCCGCTCGTCTTGATGCCGCCGTCCGATAGGTCCGTGCTGAAATAATAGAGCGTGCGCTTCTTGCCGATGCTGGCATCGCCGAATGTGATCTTGGCGCCGTGGCCGGTAGGATTCGCGATCTTGTCTTCGACCGGATGCAACGTTCCGTCGTTCTGAAGATCGAACAGCTCGATGTCGTAGATCGTCATGCCGGAGCGGGCGAGGAACGTCATCAACACGGGCACGGTGCCGTTGAGCTTCGCGCGGCTGAAATCGACGCGCATGAATTTCGTCTGGAAGAAACTGTAGCTGAGCACCGAGCTCAAGGACTCGCGAAGATCGCGCAGCGAACTGGCGATCTCTCCGCGCGAGTACTTGCGCAGATCCGGGATCTGTCCCGGCGGCTCGAGGCCCGCCATCACGTACGTCGTCGCCGACGGGAAGAAGGCGTTGGCGTAAAGATAGTCCGGCCCGCTGAAGAGATAGTAGAGCACCGGTTGCGGATTCGTGAAATCGCGCGAGACGAGGGAACGGATCTTCGTCAACTGTCGTTTGTCGAGGCTGTCCCAAGCCTGGTCGAAGCTTTTGGCGTACTGCTTCCAGAAACCGTCGTTGGTATAGGCTTTAAGCGGCGACCCGTCGGACGGCTGCATGCCCGCAATGAACCGCGCAGTGTCGTTGAGGCTGGCGCCGGGCTCGGCACGGGCTGCAAACGACACGAATGAAACGGCGAGCGCCGCGAAGGCGATCGCGAAGGTGACGCGCATTCTAGCCATGTTGGGTCCTATTGAGATCCTGACCGAGCATCGGGCGCCGCTGCGAGTAGGCATATACGGCTAAACCCGTCAGCATGATGGCAAGCCCAGCGAGCGATTGCAGAGGACGCTCTACGACGAGGTGGTACATCATAAAGGCCGTGACCCCGAGGAACACCAGGGGCGTGATTGGATATCCCCACGTCCGGTATGGGCGCGGCAGCCCCGGCTCTTTCCAGCGCAGCACGATGACGCCGACGACCGCAAGGAACGAGCAAAGCGTCAGGCTGAATTGAATGGTATCGAGAACCGCTTCGAAGCTCTGCGTCATTAGCAGCAGGCTGACGATCACAAGCTGTAGCAGAATTGCGTAAGTCGGCACGCCGTCTTTTGTCGTGACGGACAGCTTGCGGAACAGCGCATGATCCTTCCCCATCGCCATCGTGACCCGGGGCCCGATCCACGTCATCGCGCTAATCGAGGAAATCAGTCCGATGCAAATCAGCCCGCCGACGATCGTGCCGCCAACGTTGCCGAAGATGTGCTTGCCGGCAATGAGCGCGACGTCGAGCTGGCCGGCCATCGCCGAAATCGGCGTCGTATAAAGAAAGACTGCGTTGAGCGCGACATAAGAGGTGATGACAATCAATGTCGCGGCAATGATCGAGCGCGGAAGACTGACAGCGGGCTCGCGAATTTCGCCGGCTATGTACGTCGCGGCATTCCATCCGGAATAAGCGTACATCACGAACACGAGGCTCACCGCGAACGGCGCGCTGGCGATGTAACTCAGATCGCTCGCTGCCGGAGCAAACGAAATCTGCTCCGGAACGCCATATGCGAGTCCGGCGACAATCAACGCTAGGATCAACGCGCCTTTGACGATCGTCGATATGTTCTGGAATTTGCTCGAGTGCGTGATGCCTTTGAGGTGCACGAACGTCACGACCCAGACGACAGCCAGCCCAAGGAGCAGAGGCGGCGCGCCCGGAACGAGTCCCTTGAAATATTCGCCGAATGCCATGGCCGCGAGCGCGATCGGCGCTGAGAACCCGAGTGTCGCTGATATCCATCCGGCCAAAAAGCCGATCGCTGGATGATAGATGCGCGACAGAAAATTGTACTCTCCGCCCGAGCGTGGGAACGCCGCCGCCAATTCGGCATAAGCGAGCGCGCCGCATAGAGCCGCAATTCCGCCCACGATCCAAAGCATCAGCACCGCAAACGCCGACGGAATGCTCGCGACCTGAAAACCGAGGCTGGTGAAGACGCCGATGCCGATCATGTCGGCGACGGCGAGAGCGGTCGCTGTGACCGTTGAGACTGTGCGGACGTCGAGTCCGGCAGTCACGGAAGGCGAAGCATTGATGCTGGCGGCAGTTGTCATGAAGGATGTTTACCGTGACCGACTCGGGGACAGTATTGACTCGCTTAGATTCCAACAACTGCCGAAAAAACAAGTTGAAAGCCAGTTGCCAAAAAGCCTCTAGCGATGCCGGTGGAGTACTTTTTATGCAAATCTGACCGTAGTGAAATTCGCGAGGGGCATTCCGAGTACCATTTGCCTCACGAATTGAACAATTTTGCGCATTAGACGACACATTCACTCGGGGGCAACGCGCACTCGATTATTCTTTGTTCAAAGGTAAATGCGATTCTAATGGGGGCCGTATCAATTGCGGGGTGTCGCAGCGCATGGCGCCGGCAGCGATGAATGACGGGCGACGGAAATTCCTCGTGCGCGCGCTTGGCGCTGGCGCTGCGTTGACGTTGGGCGTTACCAGCGCCAAGGCCGCCAAGAGCAAGCAGCGGCAGGTGGTACCGTCAAAAACGCTCGTGCAATCGCGCAGCCGACCCGTGAAGGCCAACAAGACCAGCCTCGTTCATTTTGACACCGCACCATTTCCTTATCACGGCACCATGCCGGGCTCGAACGTGCCGTTTCTCGACGTCAACGACAACGGCCGCAAAGGCCACCGCACAGGCTCGGGCCGTGTCTACTGGGAAAACGAGACCTATTTCGACGATCGCGTTCTGCTGCATATTCCCAAGGGCTTCGATATTCGCCGCCCGGCGTTGATGATGGTGTTCTTCCACGGCCACGGCGCCACGCTCGAACGCGATGTGTTGGCGCGTCAGAAGGTGCCGGCGCAGATCTCCGCGTCCAACGCCAACGTCGTGCTCGTCGCTCCTCAGCTCGCCTTCGACGCTCGCGATTCGAGCGCAGGCAAATTCTGGCAGCCCGGCATGTTCGGGCGCTTCATCGGCGAAGCCGGTCAGCAACTGGCGCGCCTGCACGGCGATCGCAAATCGTTGCGCACGTTCGCGAGTATGCCGATCATCATCGTCGCTTATAGCGGCGGTTACGTCGCGGCTGCGTCCGCAATCGAACGCGGAGGACTAAAGAAGCGCGTACGAGGCGTCGTGCTGCTCGACTCGCTGTACGGCGATCTCGACAAATTCGCGCATTGGATCGAGGCCGACCCGTCCGCATTCTTTTTGAGTGTCTACCTCGGGTCGACAAAGAATCAGAATGCTCAGCTCGAAGACATTCTTGCGGCACACGATGTCGACGTCAGTCCCGAGATCAACACGCGGCTGGCGGCGGGCGGTGTTGCCGTCGTTCCCGGAGGCGCAGGCCGCCATCGCGATCTGGTGACTCATGCCTGGGTCGATTATCCCATCATCGACATTCTGCAGCGACTGCCCGAATACAGCCGGTGAGAGGTCGTAAGGCGATCATCCGTCCTTGACGCGAGCGGCCGTTCCGGCTACCCAACCGCCAGACCGGGACGGCTCCATTGCGCAATCTGAAGTTGCGATGCCGTCGATATTTCCAAATCGGAGCGTAGCGCAGCCTGGTTAGCGCACCAGTCTGGGGGACTGGGGGTCGGAGGTTCAAATCCTCTCGCTCCGACCA
>JBEVLH010000069.1:0-11189 GCA_040509255.1 Hyphomicrobium sp.
GGAATACAATCCGGATCTAAAGATGCCGCATTGGGGGAAGCGCGAGCTCAAGCGCGATCAGTAGCGAAAAAGCCGCCGCTGTCCCCCAGCGACGGCTCTCTACGCGTTACTCTCGCGGGAGATACCCGTGCCCATGGACCTGATTAAAGCTGTCCTAATGCTTGGGCTTTCGCCTCATCAGCACTTCAGCAAATTCTGGATTCCGGCTGGCGTGAAGCTCGGCAAGTGCGATGACCTCGGCCTGCATCTCGGGATCAAAAATGCGGTTGAAGGCCTGCACCAACTGGAGCAACTCCTCAGGAGAAGCTTCGTTCTGGCCAACGATTGATGCCGCTGTTTCGCTACCGGATGGCGCTAGCTTCATAGAAAAAGCTTATGTCAAAAACCGGACATTGCAAATGGCAATCGGTCCGGCACGTAGTCTTACTGGCCGGGATTCAGTTGCCCTCCTGCCGTGGCTTCGAACACGAGAGACTATCAGCCGACAAAGCCGAAGCCTCGCTCGCATAGCGTTGCGCCAAAGCCATCACTTCGCTGCGCTTTTCTGGCTCCAGAATGCAGAAAAAAGCGAGCACCAGCCGAAGGGCATCCTGGTCGGAGACGCGTTCGTCGGAGTCGATAGAAGGCTTAGCCATTGTCTGCCATTCAAGCGTGGAGCGGATGTAAATGGCTCTCATCGTCATCGATGGCCACATCAGCCACACTATCGTTTTTGGGCAACACGGCAATGCGTCACTTCTGCCGCCTCCGGTCTGTTTTCCCGATACTATCGAGTGGCATTCCTTGATTCGGGGATGCATGGGTGATGCAACCCGGCTCCCCGGCGCGAAGCCAGCCCCGCGTCGGGGGCTTTCCCGGCTAGGAGCGATCGGGCTCAAACGTATCAATCTTCCGCGCTCGCTGCCAAAGTCCGATCGCATGACCATCGACCATTCGCCTTGCGATCTGCCTGGCATAGGCGTCATCTGGTGATACGAAATCAACGTGCCGCTCGATATGCCCATCCCGGCTGATGAGGTAAGCGGTGTAATGTTCGATGGGCTTCATCGACACGCACGCCTTCCGACTGGTGACGGCCGTATTTCTATTGAGAACGTGCAGGGAAATCTACGTAGTCTCACCTAGGACGTATTAGGAACAATCGTTGCTGCCAGACTTAGAAATCGGTCCGCTGAGTAGGCAGGGCTGGCGACCTCTCTGATTGGTCACATCAGATGCGGCCGCGGCCTTCTATAAGAAAAAGCCCCCGGACCTTTGGAGGCCGGGGGCTAAGTTTCCACAACGTGTCCCAACCACGGGGGCTGAGACCGGAGCAACCGCTGGGCGCGCGTCCGGTTCCGATCAGATCCCCGAGATCCACTTCCCCAGTAGCGCCAGGCGCACACTCAGGCGGTAGCAGGCCCGAGCAGCTAACAGCCGTATCAGCCTCACCGGCCGTCCCTCCGGCCTTGCATCGCCGTGGCATGACAGACGATGAGCTTGGCCACCCGATGCATCTGGGGGATTGCGCACTCGGCGTCGGGCTGCGCCAGCAGGTTCATCAGCAGCGTGCCGAAGTCCTCGATCGCGGCGAGGTCCTCGTAGTCCGATTGCTGCCCGCGGGGCGCCAGTCTGACGATTAGGTTCATGCCTCGCCTCCCATCGTCGGCGGCTGCTGCTTGTCCGCGTTCGGATCGGCATCTTCAGCGTCACAGTCGTCCTGCTCAAAGTCTGCGCCGGGGAATGCGTGCACACTTGGTGTGCGCCAGGACTTGCTCTGATCGATCATGCGATCGAACGAGCCGAAAGAGGGTTCAGCATCCTCGCCTTCCCCGTCATCGTCGCATTCCTCGATGTCGGGATTGCCGTCCACGATGTCCAAGAAGTTGACCAAACTCTCGACGAGTTCGCGCGACCGCATGCGCAGGTCTTGCCCGTTTGCCTCCAGAAGGAGATCCATCTTGTCGGAGGCTTCTTGGGTCGTTCGGGCGAGCCGCACGATGACCTGATGCCACATGGGCGAGACAGCCGCGGAAAGCGCGGCAAACGATTGTATGTCAGTTGCAGACGTGTTTGTGGGTGGCGTGCTATGCACGCTGTCAGCTTTGAGCATGGTGTGGTTTCCCTGCTTGAGGTTAGAGCCGGGCTCGTGTTCCTGCACTTGCCTAGCTCGCTATTTTATGACATCATAAAATCATGAATTCAACAATAAACAGCGCTAAGAAATCTCGTGGCCGGCCGCCTGTTGAATCAGAGGCCGTAAATGTTCGCCTTGCCGTACCGGCGTTGAAGGACATCGATGACTGGCGCCGAGAGCAGGACGATCTGCCGGGGCGACCCGAAGCCATCCGTCGACTGGTCGAGTTGGGATTGAAGTCCCATGCCAAGTGAGACAGTTCTCAACACAGGCGATCGGGTGCGCCTCACGGAGCTGGGCGTCTCCCGGTGTCCAAGGATAAGAGTTCACACCGGTTCTATCGTCGCATTGCCACGGTATGAGAGCGGCAGTGCTACAGTCCGCGTGTTATTTGACGGAAATAGAGTGCCGACCACTATCCACCGGTCTTATGTCGAACAGAATTGCCCCGAATAAGGCAGCCGGCAGTCGAGTTGGTCTAAAGGCGAAGCGCTTACGAAAGCGTCCCACTATGAAGCTCGTTTCTGGACCGATGCCGAGGTTGAACGGCTGCGCTTGTTAGTCGAGGCTGGCGAAGACGCCCGAAGTATCGGGAAGAAGCCGCAAAGGCCGATCTTGGGCGTAAGAGATAAAGCTAGGCAGCTTGGGCTATCCTTCCGCCAGGCTGGTCGATCGTAGGGTATCTTACATGGACGAGCGGCTGATGATTGAACGCCACTTGGCGCAAGCTGAGATGCATGAAAGCCATCTCGCGCGGCAAAAGGCAATCGTAGCCGAACTCGAGCGCGATGGGCATGAGGAAGCCACACAGGCCGCACGGGATTTACTTGCAACCTTCGAGCTGACCCAGCAATCCCACGTGGAAGATCGAGACCGTCTCCGCGAAGAACTGGCGAAGCTGTCTTAGCCGTCGATCAGGTCGGAACGCGCAAGCCTGGTGATTGCAGCCACTGGCTCATATTGGCAGCGACTTCATTCCTTCGGGCGCGGCGAAGCAGTTGTTCCCGCTTAATGCCCGGTGGCAGCAAACGCGCTTCCTCGCGCGCCTTTCGGCTGTCTTCGGCTAAGCGATCTTCGAGAGTTTGGATTTGTTTGAAACGACGCCGTTTAATAATCATGGCGTGCTCCTTTCCATTGGAGGAAGGCGGAGCGCGACTTGGCGTTCTCATCACCGATAGATACCCAGCACAACGCGGTGATGGGTCATCATAAACAGTAGGCGAGTTGCGTCGGTGCGGTATCGTACCAAAGGGCAAAATAAGCCCCGCTTAACATTTGTTACCTTCAGATTTTGCTTGACGTGACCGCAGATTCGCATCGCTAACTGATTCGCTTTCCACCTTTTCCCGACCTATTTTGGACTCGGGATGAGGGAGTTCTGCGCATGAGTGCACCATCGATCGTGCCGAACGACCGACTCGACAAAGATTTCTATTTGGTCTTGGAAGAGTTCCGCGCTGGCGCCGCCTTTCGGGAAACCGACGAGGGCATCGAGTACACCACCCTGATCGACGACATGCTGTCAGGCCAGTACGAGCATGTCCTGCGGATCGTGGCGTTCAATGCGATCGAGGGCTGGTCGCGCGATGCGTCCGAAGACGTCGCTAACGCGCTGGAGCAGCACATTTCTGCCGACGGTCGCGAATTGTCCGAAGGGTTGCGGGATTTCATCGAGGGCCAGATCGGTCGCAAGATCGGCCAGCAGCTGATGCTACTATGATGCGCTTGGCTGTCGACATGACGACGCTGCTGCTCTCCACGATCTGCGTTGCCGACACTGACGGCACACCCATGAGCGCCGCCGACCTCGCGTTTATGCTTGACGTGCCGCAAAGCGAGGTAAGCCCCAGTCTCGGTGATCTCGTCGCGGCTGGCTCGATCAGATTGGACGGTGATGCCTATCGCCTCGCCCGCGCGCTGACCGATGCCGATATAACCAAGATCCTGCATCTAAACGATCAGATCGAAAAGCTGCGCCCGCTCTTGGAAGGTATCCCGGAGCACCTGGACAGCTGAATGCTGAAATTTGAATACTGCAAGCCGGTGGCCGCGAAGGCCGTACCGACCGGCGCCGACTGGATCCACGAAATCAAATCTGATGGCTACCGTGGGCGCGTCATTCGCGATGGCAAACACGTCAGGCTACTGTCCCGTAGCGGCTTAGACTGGGCTTGGCGATTCCCGTGGATCGTCGAGACCGCGCTGAAGATCAAGCAGCAACAGTTCATCATCGACGGGGAAATCTGCGTGCTCGACGTCCAAGGCATCTCCGACTTCGACGCCCTGCATTCTAACAAGCATAACGACGAGGCCCAGCTCTACGCCTTCGACCTCATGTCGATCGGCGGCGAGGACTTGCGAAACACGCCGTTACTCAATCGCAAGGGCCAGTTGGAGAAGCTATTGCGCGGCCGGGCCCTAGGCATCTTCGTGGCGCCATTCGAGCGCGGTGAGATCGGGCCGGAGCTGTTCACCGCCGCATGTCGCATGCAGCTGGAGGGCATCGTCTCAAAGCACCAGCAGCGGCGCTATAGGGCGCGGACATGCGACTGGATCAAGGTCAAGAACCGACAGCACCCGGCTTTTGCGCGGGTGATGGATACGTTTGGATGAATTCGCGGGAACGACGCTTAGAACAGAGATGGCCGCTTGGGAGTCCGGGAGAATGGATTGCCGAGGGCCACGTTACCTGCGCCGTGCAGTACACGTCCCGCAAGTGCAATAGCATCGACGTCCGGCTCGACACGCTTCCTGCGGATCTGCCGTGGTCGGTGCTCGGACCGCGTATGGGTTCCAGCAGTGCGGCACCGTTGGCTCGGTCAACGTTGTTCCCAACTGGCATGACCGGGCTTGCAATGCCGCTCGCCCCGCACAGAAAGTCTCGGCAGATATGAACGGCTCGGATCGCGAACAAACGATAATCCTCGCCGCCTTTGCTGGCCTCGTCGCCTATGTCCTCACGGCCGGGCTGAAGCTGGCTGTCGGCGCATTGTTCTGACCCTTGCCCGACTCATCGGCAGGAAGTTAAATGCACTGCTGGGTAGGAGCGATTAGCCCCAAAGCCTTGCCCCGTTCCCATAACCCCCGTTGTACCAGTAGCGGGGGTTTTGCTTACCGTTGGGTGTGAGCGGTCTGGAAAGCCCCATATGGGTTCCATTTGCAACGATTCAACGATATGCTTCGCCGCTCATCTGCGACTGTTGCCGATTGTCATCGACGCGCACTAGAGGCGGCGGAGCGCGCCGAGCGTGCCATTATCGCCCCCATGACCTGCTCCATTGACGTCTGCTGGATCATATGGCCGTTCTCGGCGAGTTTATGAAAGCGGCTCTGAGGGATTTCGGCATGCAGCCGCTTAGACTGACTGTCGGTGTCGATCAATTTATCTTTGGCACCGGCAATGATGACGATCGGCATCTTTGTACTGGCCCTCCAGCGCGAAGGCGTCGGGGATCATCAATGCTGCTTCTGCCGCTCGGGGGCTTCTTACCATCCTCAATTGGGAGGCGCTTGTCCGCATGAGCGAATTCAATGCTCAGTACTTGCATCAGCGAAAGCCGCCTCCGCTATGACTTTGGCTATAACCACGCTTCGTGAGCCTGCCGCGACGGCCTCGGTGAAACCGACCGCCGAAGATCAAATGATACGATGGCGCCCCGAGATCACCTGTAAACTAAGTGCGCTCAGAGCCGTCGATTGGGGCCTTTCCTACCGGGCGGCTTTGTTGCTGGCCAGGTGATTGAAATCCGAACCATTTGCCGGTTGCGCGGTTATTTGACACATTGCTCTCGGCGGTCACCGCTGCCGCGTCAACTTCTGCCAATGTAGGGCATCGTTCGATTGATAAAATTGACCTTCAGGAGACCGGAATGGCGTGATGGCGGGCTGACGAGTTTGGCCGCCACCTCTTTCCAGAAGGGCGCCCCTTGATGGTCGCTCACGAGATGTTCTCCGACGCCACTACTCCCACGAACTCACGCATTGCAATCATTGGCTCGGGTCCGACGGCGATCTACACTTTGGCGGGCCTAGTGAGGGCCGCACCTACGCTGCTCGTCTCGATTTTTGAGATCGAAGCCGATCCCGGGAAAGGCACGCCCTACCACCCTCATATTAACGATCGAGCGATGCTTGCCAACATCGCAAGTGTCGAGCTTCCCGCCATCTGCGCAACGCTTGTCGAATGGCTGCGCCGGCAGCCGGATACGGACCTTGCCAGGCTCGGCGTCGAGAGGGCGGACATTCACGAACGGGCGTTTTATCCTCGCGTGGTTCTTGGCGAATACCTGCAGTCTCAGTTCAAAGAGCTCGTCGAGATCGGCCGTGCCAATGGCCATGTTATCGAAGTGAAGCCGCGCCATCGCGTGGTCGACATTGAGCTTCAGACTGACGACATCCATTTAACGGTAGACATGCCCGACGGCGAGCGTCGGGACTACGGTTTCGACCAGGTCGTGATGGCAACGGGCCACAACTGGCCGGAGACAACCGAGGCCAAGCCGGGGTATTTTATTTCGCCCTGGCCAGCGCCCGTCTTGAAGTCGATTGGTCCGGGTGCAGTAGGCATTCTGGGAACCTCCTTGAGTGCCATCGACGCACTTATCACAGTCGCGACAGCGCACGGCGCCTTCTATCTCGACGATGGCGGCCAGCTTCAATTTCAGGGCGCTGCAGCGAGCGCAAAGTTCAAGGCCTGCCTGATGTCGCGCAAAGGACTGCTGCCGGAGGCGGACTTCTACTGTCCCTACCCGTACGAGCCGCTGCACTGCTGCACCATTGAGGCCGTCCGAAACCTCATTCGCCGCGGAAGCAAGGGTTTGCTGGACGAGGTTTTCGAGCTGTTTAAGCGCGAGATCGCATTCTGCGATCCCGGCTATGCCGGGAAGATCGGCTTGGCCATGCTGAAGATCGAGAGTCTCGCACCGGCGTATTTTGCAGACCGGGAGGCGGCCGATCCGTTTGTCTGGGCGGCATCGAACCTGGCAGAGGCCGAACAAAACAAGACGCAGAAATACACGGTCGCGTGGCGCTATGCGATCCTGCGCATGCACGAAGTCGTTGCGCTCGCGGTGCCTCATCTCGACGAGGAAGACCTGGTCCGCTTCCACAAGCACTTTAAGTCCGTCTTCGTCGATGACTACGCGACTGTGCCGCATCAATCCATCCAGCGGCTGCTCGCGCTCCGACGGGCGGGAAAGCTCGGTATCCTAAAGCTGGGCAGCGATTACGAGATCGTCACCGACGGTGTCGAACGTGGCGCAATCGTTCGCTATGAGGGAAACGAAGCGTCGTTCGACGCATTCATCGATGCCACGGGACAGGCCTCGCTGTCGGTACGCGACCTGCCGTTTCCAAGCCTCTTGGCGCAAAACGTCCTGAGGCGAGCACAGACGACTGAAGCCTCTCTGATTCTCGACGCCGAAGCGGACGGAGAAACAATTCCAACGGGTGGGATCGATCTCGACAGAGCTTTCAGACCAAAATTTGAAGAGAACTTGTGCAACCGGCTCTATTGCGCTGCGATCTCATTTCTTTTGCATAAGATGCCGTTCGTCCAAGGCATTACGAGTTCGCATGAGATCGGCGGCATGGTCTCGGCGGCAATCCTCGACGAAACTCGCGCCGGCCGGGTGAAGGAGGCAGCAAGCCCACTTCATCAACTGGGATCGCCGGTCTAAACGCTGACGAATACCTCGTCGCCCTGCTCGATCGTGCCGGACGCTTCGCTTGAACAGTAAATGCCGAGATGACGTTTGTTATTGCGCAAGATGGTTCGCAGGATCTCCGGGTCCTCGGTGATCCCGGGCTGCGAAACAAAGGTGACGCCGCAGCGCTTGGTTTCCTCCTCCGCCCTCAGATCGAGGCTGCCGAGCCGCAGACGACGCCCGATCCAATCACTCTCCACGAAGCCAGCGATTCTATCGACTTCGACGAGCACCGTCGGGCGAAAACGCCGGCTGTCGATCGCCGGCTTGCGGGTAAGTTTCGCAAGTTGTTCGAGGGCGCTGGTCGTGAGTAGATGCAGGGGGAAATGAGGATGACGGTAACGGGTCAGCGGAAAGCCCAAGCGCCACCGGGTATGTTCATACGCCGCTATAGCGGCCGCAAACCCGAAATACTCGGTGAGCATCCCATTCAGGCTTGCATCACCAAGCGAACAGCGTCGGCCATCGGGGAATGCCACAATGGGAAGCTCTCCCTCGGGCGACACCGCGGTAAGATGAAGGGCCTTGCGCCATCTGACATCCTTTTCGGGAGCCGCGGGCTGACCTGTGGACGCATCGATCAGGCCGTACTTTCGATCGTCATTGAGTCCATGGGGATGCACGCGCGATCGCGCGATCCGCTCGCCGCCCACCGAGGAAATCGGGTACCGCCAGATCTCTAATACCCGACCTACTGACCGCAAATGCACCCTTTAAGTCGCAACCAACAAACGTGAAGTTTTATAGGCCAGAGAGGTTCCGGATTGCCTCTCGGATAACTGCCTGTGGAACTGCGATCGGCGTGGTGCCGAGATTGACGATGGCCAGCCGGGACTACTTAGTGTGCCAAACGTGATCCTAAAACTGCGTGCAGTCGTGAGGCAACCATCATGCACCTCCGATTGTCGCAAACCTATATTAGCCGCTGGTAAGCCTTGCGCTATAGGAACTCGGATTATTTGAATTGCTTTATTCTACGTGTCTGCATGGCTCTCTTTCGAGAGCGGGACCCCGGTGTTCCCTCCCGTGCATCGGGGCACCATTTCGTTTAGGAAAAGGCGCGATCAAATGATCGCCATCGACCCCGGCTTTCGTCGAACTTCGACTCATACCGCGCGGCCAAGGCGGCTCAAGGCTATGCGGATCTCCGCGGGTTTGGTGGGCCGCGCCTTCCACTGCCCAGCCTCTCGCATCACACTTCGCGCCCAGCGCTCTTCGGCTTTCCGGACGACGTCCTTTGGAAGGTTGATATCCTGCACTAGCTTAGGCGGCCAGGGTACGGGCGACCGAACGCAGCCTGTAAGGCTTGCCGCCTGGCGGGCCCGTTTCCAGACGGATCACGCGGTTTGCCGTCCAGCGAGAAGAGCGCTTCAAGGATCTCGTCAATGCTTACAGGCTTTCTGAGACCCTCGGGTGCTCGCAGGGCCGGACATGACGCAACAGCCGCCGCGTCCGAGGCCCAAGAGGCGAGGATGACGCGTTTTTCGCCAACGCTCAGCGAACTATCGCTTACAACATTTTTCGGCCGCTCGAACACGGTCCCAGGATGGAGAAGCGCTTCGAAAGCGAAAAACATTGCCAGAATTCGCGGTCGTCTGCCGCATGGTAATCTCCTTGTTTTGACGTGTGAGGGTCCTGCGCACCCACAATGGATGCGCGGGAGGAAAGATACAGATCACGCTGCTTTGGTAAGGCGCTCAACGTTGATGCTGACCCACCGTTGATCGCGATTCGTCGGGGCTTCATGGCTTCCGGAATTTCGCGCACAAGCTCGATCCGCAACAGTCCATTTTCAAAGCTAGCACCTTGTACCATCACATAGTCGGCCAGACTGTACTGGCGCTTGAAGGGGCGATTGGAGATGCCCCGGTGGATTGTTGGGTTCTGCGGAGCAGAACGGCGATGCGGGCCGCCGATGCGCCCGCAGCGATCATCCGCTTCAGCTTAGCCAAGTCAGTCTCAGTCCAAGCGGCCTTCCGCATCAGCCACGCCGCGACTTCCTCTTGGCGGCCTTCTTCTCAACGCGGACGCCCTTAAACTTCTTAGCGGCCTTCCTAGCCTTGGTCGGCTTCTTGACCGCCTTAAACTCGCCACTGGAGCGGTCACGCTTGGTGTAGCCAGTCGCTCCGTCGATGATCGTTTTCGTCTGCGAGCGCTTCTTCACCGCGCCCCTTCGCATATTGTCACCGGTCGGTTTGTTTACGGCCAATGCTCTTCTCCACTGTCATCCGATCGTCATCAACGTCAGATGGTTCCAGTGGATTCCTCGCAGGAAGGAACAATGCGAATGCCATTGCCAACGCGCCAAGCGCGCCGAACCCGATAAAGAGATAATCAATCAGTTCCATACAGCCGCCGGTAAAGGATCATGGCGGCCTAACGCTCCTCCGGCTACTTTGATCCTAGCGCGTTGCCGTATATCCACATAACTGCAGAAAGTTATCCGGATGGCTTTTTGCGTCGCTGACGACGCTGACCGTTCGAGGTCAGCCTTCGGTACCGGCATCCATCGAATAAAATCGCCGAAGCCTGTCCAATCGTGGACCGCTGTGCAACATCGCAACCAATCAAACTCGCCTTCGCATCTGCAATCCGATAGGCGGTCAAGCAATGCGGGAAGCAGTAAAAAAGGTGACCTTGCTAGTCACCAGACCACCTTCAGTTCGACGGGGACAGCCTGACACAGGCGGCTAGTAAGCTTTCCCTCAAGCGCCCGTCCAGCGCGAATCAGTCAATATACGTTGCGGCGCTTTGATAAGAGAATTGCGTCGCATACATGACTATAAAGTCGGTAATCGCCTATAAGGTTCGGTGACGAAGGTAACGCGGCGCATCAGGCCCCTGTTGCCGACTGAGTCCTAATTCAATGACGGACTGCGGCTAACAATTGCGACGGCGGGAATGGCTTCATCAAGAACAACGCACCCGTCGGAATAGGATTCACCTGCGTTCCCGACATTAGGATAACCTGCACGTTCGGATTTCTGCGACGTGCATATTGGGCGAGTGCTGCACCTGTCATCTCACCAGCAAGATTATGGTCGGTAATCAGCGCTTGCAATTCGGTCCCGGTAGACGCGACCACCAGTTCGGCGGCCTCGGCGGATGCGCACTCTATCACCTCGAAGCCGTCATCCTTGAGTGCGTCGGCCAATAGCGCCCGTTGAAGAACATCATCCTCGACCAACAGCATCATAAATTTCGACATAAGCGACTCCCGTAATCGAGAAAAATCGGCCTCAGGAGGAAGCGTCCCCGGGCACGTCGCAGACTGCGCGGTCGAATTTCGATTTCGACTTTGCTTTCAATCGTCGAAAGACGCTTCCTGTGTGCTTCAAGGCGCGGCAGAAGAAGTTGTTCCGGAAGCG
>JBEVLH010000070.1:0-3669 GCA_040509255.1 Hyphomicrobium sp.
TCAGCTCGGCCTCATCGTCGTCGACGAAGAGCATGATCAAGGTTTCAAGCAGGATGACCGCGTCCATTATCAGGGCCGCGACATGGCGGTCGTGCGGGGTAACCTCGGCAAGTTTCCTGTCGTCCTCGCCTCAGCGACACCATCGATCGAAAGCCACGTCAACGCGCTGATCGGGCGCTATCGCCACGCCGTTCTGCCGGGTCGCTTCTCAGGCGTCGCCATGCCGGACGTGTCTGCCATCGACCTACGCGCTGAAAAACTCGAACCTGGCAAATGGCTGTCGCAGCGTCTCGTCCAGGGCATGACGGAAACCCTCGAAAAAGGTCAGCAATCGCTGCTGTTCCTGAACCGCCGAGGCTACGCGCCGCTGACGCTCTGCCGCTCGTGCGGACATCGCCTCGAATGCCCTCAGTGTACCGCCTGGCTCGTCGAGCATCGTTTCAAGAAGAAGCTGACCTGCCACCATTGCGGCTTCTCGCTCGCCTTGCCCGAGAAGTGTCCCAAATGCGCCAGCCCCGGCTCGCTCGTCGCCTGCGGCCCGGGCGTCGAGCGCGTGCAGGAAGAAGTCGCGGAACGCTTCCCCGACGCCCGCGTCGCACTGTTGTCGTCGGATTTGATCCCCGGCCTGACCGAAATGCGCGAGATCATCCACAAGATCGAGGCGCGCGAGTTCGATATCATCATCGGTACGCAGATCGTCGCCAAGGGTCATAACTTTCCCGGCCTCGCGTTGGTGGGCGTCGTCGACGGTGATCTCGGTCTTGCACATGGCGCCGACCCGCGCGCCGCTGAACGGACGTTTCAGCTTCTGCATCAGGTGACGGGCCGTGCCGGCCGCACGAGCTTTGTCGGCCGCGGCTTCGTTCAGACGTATTCGCCCGATCATCCGGTCATGACGGCCATCGTCGCCGGCGACCGCGACGCCTTCCTGAATTACGAAGTTCGCACGCGCCAGACGGGCCTGCTTCCGCCGTATGGCCGTCTCGCTGCCATTGTCGTCTCTGCGCGCGACAAAGCCCTCACCGAGAGTGTCGCCCGCGACATCGCGCGCCGCGCGCCGCCGAGCGAAGCAATCGCGGTCCTCGGCCCGTCGGAAGCGCCGATCGCGATCGTTCGCGGCCGCCACCGCTGGCGGCTTCTCGTCAAGGCGCCGCGCGACATCGATTTGCAGGGCTATCTCAGAGCCTGGGCTGGAACCATTCCAAAACTCAAATCGGATGTCCGCATCACCGTCGACATCGACCCCTACAATTTCCTCTAGCAGCCGACGCTCTGCGGCATGTTTGCCATAAGCGCAGTCGGTTCGCGCCGAATGCCGTGAGCGTCATTCCGCGAGCGCTGCAAATCGTCTAAACGACGAGCAGCATCATCCTGCTTCGAAAGCCCTGCATGCCGCTTCGCATCGCCGTTCAAATGGATCCGATCGACCGCATCGATATTCGCGGCGATTCGACCTTTGCGATCCTGCTCGAGGCCCAGAAGCGCGGGCATGACATTTTCTACTACACGCCGCCCGACCTGTCGTTGCGCCAAGGCAAGCTGCTTGCGCGCGGACAGACGTTGAAGGTCGAGGACAAGCATGGCGCGCACTATGCGCTGTCGGATCCGCGTGTTGTCGATCTGAGCGAACTCGATGTCGTCCTGCTGCGGCAGGACCCGCCGTTCGACATGGCCTACATCACGACGACGCATCTGCTCGAACGCATCCACCCAAAGACGCTTGTCGTGAACGATCCAGCGCATGTCCGCAACGCGCCGGAAAAGCTTTTCGTCCTCGACTTCCTCGACCTGATGCCGCCGACGCTCGTCACGCGCTCCCTCGCCGACGTCCAGGCCTTCCGCGCCCAATACAAGGACATCATCGTCAAGCCGCTCTACGGCAACGGCGGCGCCGCCGTCTTCCGCATCAAGCCCGAGGACGGCAATCTCGCCTCTCTCATCGAACTGTTTCAGACCGTCTTCCGCGAGCCGTTCATGGTTCAGGAGTTTCGCCCCGAAGTGAAGGACGGCGACAAGCGCATCATCCTCGTCGATGGCGAGGTCGCGGGCGCCATCAATCGCGTTCCGCAGGCTGGTGAAACCCGTTCGAACCTGCACGTCGGCGGCACCGCTGCGGCTATCGAGCTTACCGATCGCGATCGGGAAATCTGTGCGCGCCTTGGACCGGAACTCAAACGTCGCGGCCTCATTTTCACAGGCATCGACGTCATCGGGCCTTACATCACCGAAATCAACGTCACCTCCCCCACAGGCATCCGCCAGGTCAAGGCGTTCGGCGGCAACGACATTGCGGCGATGATTTGGGACGTCATCGAAGCCAAGAGGAAATCGAACGCATGACCTGCGAACTCTCAGCTCGCGCCTACGAAAGGGCCTCTATGATGAAATCAATCACGAACGCCAGCGCCGCCGCTCTCGCGTTCTGCTTCGCCATCGCGACGCCTGTCATCGACGCCAACGCCGTCACCGCCTCGCCGTTCGCGCCGCTGATCGGCCGCTGGTCCGGCGTTGGCATGATCGGATACAAGGCGAGCCCGCCCGAGAAAATCAAATGCCGCGCCACCTACCTGATGTCGGACGCGCAGGATGAAATGAAGCAAACGATCCGCTGCGCGACCGCTGGCGGCAACGTAGAGATCATCAGCAACGTAAAAGAATCAGCCGGCAAGTTGTCCGGCCACTGGAAGGAGACGATTCATAACTTCGAGGGCGATCTGACCGGCGATGTAACGCCCAAGGGTTATCGCGTTGTCATCCAGAGCAGCGATGTCACGGCCAACATGGACATCATCATCGACAGCAACAAACAGGCGGTCGAAATTCAATTCGTCGACGCATCGTCGCTGCGCGGCATTACGCTGGTCATGACGAAGGGCTGAGCCGGCAAACGGGGAAGCGGATCAGAGACACATGGCCTTCGGAGAACTGGTCACGCTTGTCTCGTCCGTCATCGCCGTCGCAACGGCAATTCCGGCGGCCCGCGATCAATACCGTAAAGACCCTGCCGGCTTCTGGAAATCTTTGAAGCTGATGGGTCTCTACACGGTTTATGTGTTTGTCGGTCTCGGCATCCTGTTGCTGTCGGTGTCAGGACCGCAGCCTCCGGCGAAGGCTGGGATCGCAACGGCCTTCATGCTAGGATGGATCGCATACGGTGGCGTCTGGCTCGTGCGTCTCGCGCCCCACTATCGCGCGCTGCCGGTCTGGTTCGATCGGCGCTGGTCCCTCATCGACTATGGTTTCGCAGCCCTCATTGTCCTCAGCGGCACCGCCGTTGTTTTCAGTTAGCGAATCCGCCCAACGTTCCACGTTTGTTCTTGCGTTCGGCTCTCACCCGTGATTACCTCGAATGAGGGCATCCGGGGGCAACGATGTACGGCCAAATCTCCACGCTTGCGTTCATTGGCATCGAGGCTCGGCCGGTCGAGGTGCAGGTCAGGATCACATCAGGGGCGGCCGCATTCGCGATCGTGGGGCTCCCCGATAAAGCCGTCGCCGAAAGCCGCGAGAGAGTCAGGAACGCCCTCCACGCCGTCGGGCTGGGACTTCCCTTCAAGCACATCACGGTCAACCTCGCGCCGGCCGACCTGCCCAAGGAAGGCAGCCACTTCGACCTGCCGATCGTCCTTGCGATGATGTCGGCGATGGAGGCGATCGCACCGGATGCCA
>JBEVLH010000071.1:0-9532 GCA_040509255.1 Hyphomicrobium sp.
CGTGCTGGTCCATCAGAAACGACTTGAGATTGACTTTCCTGCCGACCGCGCGCGATGCCAGATAATCCGCAGTCAACTCCTGGCCCAGCGGCTCCGCACCAAGGCTGCGAAACAGCGGGTGCTCCGAGCGCTCTGAATGCGGCATCATCACCATGAAGCCGAACCGCCGCGGATCGTTGTAGATCACCTTCGTACCGTCGGTGAGATGCAGCACGACATGGTCGTGCGCCGGATCCGGTCCCGTCTGATGAATATATTCCCCGGGCCTATCGACCAGACCGTCGTGAACGATCGTGAATCGCCCTGTCATGCCGAGATGCATCACGAGGTCTTCGCCTCCCGAGAGCCCCGCGATCAGGTATTTCGCCCGCCGCTCGAGCCGCACGATGTCCTGCCCGACCAGACGGGCGCGAAAGCGCTCCGGCAATGGAAACCGCAGGTCCGGCCGCCGCGCGTCAAGGCCCGACACCCGGCTGCCGACGAGCACCGGTGCAAGGCCGCGTCGCACGGTTTCGACCTCCGGAAGTTCGGGCATGACGCATGACACCTGAAATTGACGATGAGGCCAGCCAAGGATAGCGCGAGGACGCTCAGGCGGCTATTGTCGGCATATGGATCAAAACTCAGAAAACGCAAGCCGCGGCACAGCCTCGTTCGGGTTCCGCACCGTTGCCGAAGGCGAGCGCCAGGGCCTCGTCAACAAGGTCTTTGCGTCGGTCGCCGACCGCTACGACCTGATGAATGATTTGATGTCGGGCGGCCTGCACCGCCTCTGGAAGCGCGAGCTTATCACTATGCTGAACGCTCCGCGCAGCCTGCGGCCGTTCAAGCTTCTCGACGTCGCTGGCGGCACCGGCGACATTGCCATCCGCTACGCCAAGGACAGTGGAGCGAACGCGACGGCCGTCATCTGCGACATCAGCCCCGAGATGCTCGACGTCGGCCGTCGGCGCATCGCGGATGCCGGCCTCGATCAACGCATCAGCTGCGTCGAGGGCAACGCCGAAGACCTGCCGTTCGAGAGCGCCGGCTTCGACGCCTACACGATCGCCTTCGGTATCCGCAACGTCACCCACATTGATAAGGCTCTGTCTGAGGCCTATCGCGTGCTGAAGCCCGGCGGCCGCTTCCTGTGTCTCGAATTTTCGGAATGCCGCGTGCCCCTGCTTGATCGCGCTTACGACTTCCACTCATTTGAAGTCATCCCGCGCCTTGGCCAACTGGCCGCCGGTGATTCCGAATCATATCGCTATCTGGTCGAGAGCATTCGCCGCTTCCCGAAGCAGGAAGCTTTTGCCGGTCTCATCCGCGATGCCGGCTTTGCGCGAGTGAGTTTTCGCAATCTGACTGGCGGCATCGCCGCCATCCACGGTGGCTGGAAGATCTGATCGGCCACATCTGAACTGCGTTCTCGTTTGATCAGCGCAAGTTTAATTGACGCTGACTCCAGCGATTCATTAGCTTTCCATCGGGACGGGAAAGACCAATTTCTTTTCGAGGAGGTGGGACATGAAGACGAAATTGATGCTCATTGCACTATCCGCTGCCGCCGTTTCTCTCGGGGCAGGCGCCGCCAATGCCGGCTGCATGACTAAGGGCGCTGTTGCGACCTCGACGTCGGCCGAATCCGCCAAGTGGTTTGTGATGGAGACGATGGTCCAGAACGTGAGCTGGGGTCTGTGGCCAGGCTTTCTCGCGAACGGCAAAGTCGAAGGCTACAAGGTCGTCAACAAACGCTACAGCTGCGGTCCCGACGGCGGCATGGTGAAATGTCACGGCCGCGCGACGTTCTGCAAGCTCTGATCGGCCCGAAATATTGCTTTGAGATAGCGCCCCGCGGCAAATCCGTCGGGCGCTATTTTCTTGTCCGCGAGTTGTATGGCATCCCGACGGCGGCACCATATGAAAGCCCAACCGGCTTAACCGTTTTTACCCCTTGGACCGGCTACACTTGACCCGATGAGGTTGCGGCGCAATGTGCCGGAGCCCGCCCTTCCCGCAGCCAAGGACGATGACATCGCCATCATGCCCGGAGCGTTCCTCAACACGCTGAGATTAGCGCGCGCCGGCATTGTGCTTTCGCAATATGGCGTCCGCTTCGTGCCCAAGGGCATGCCGGTACCGTTGCCGCTCAAGATCGCCCGCATCGCGACCTTGCCGATCCAGCTCATCGCGGCACCATTTCGGCAAAACGAACCGCGATCCACGCGTGTCGCGACTGCCCTGGCGCGTCTCGGACCGAGCTACGTCAAGCTCGGCCAGTTTCTCGCGACCCGCGCCGACGTCATCGGCCCGGAACTCTCCGACGACCTGCGCAACCTTCAGGACAAGGCCGAACCGTTCTCGATGGCCGAAGCCCGCGAAGCAGTCGAGCGCGCGCTCGGCGGCAAGCTTGAAGATCATTTCATCGAATTCGGGCCGCCGGTTGCAGCAGCCTCCATCGCCCAGGTTCACAAGGCCTACGTGAGCGACAACGGCGTCAGGAAAGCCGTCGCCGTCAAGATCCTGCGGCCCAATATCGAGAAGCGGTTCTATCGCGATCTCGACAGCTATTATTTCGCGGCCCGCCTGATCGAGCGCTTCTATCCGCCTGCGCGCCGACTGAAACCCGTTGCCGTCGTCGACAATTTGAAACACACGACCGACCTGGAAATGGATTTGCGCCTCGAGGCTGCGGCCATTTCCGAGATGGCCGCGAACATCAAAGATGACGAAGGCTTCCGCGTCCCCGACATCGACTGGAAGCGCACCGCCAAACGCGTGCTGACCGTCGAATGGATCGACGGCACGCCGATCGCGCAACGCGACAAGCTGGTGGCGAAGGGCTTCGACACCGCCATCCTCGGTATGACGGTGCTGCGCTCGTTTCTCCGCCATGCCATGCGCGACGGTTTCTTTCACGCCGACATGCACCAAGGCAATTTGTTCATTGATGATGACGGCAAGGTCGTCGCCGTTGACTTCGGCATCATGGGCCGCCTGGGCCAGCCCGAACGCCGCTTTCTCGCGGAAATTCTGCACGGCCTCATCACGCGCGACTACTATCGCGCCGCCGCCATCCATTTCGAAGCCGGCTACGTTCCGCCTCATCATAGCGTCGAGGAATTCGCACAGGCCATGCGCGCCATCGGTGAGCCGATCCAGGGCCGCACCGCCGAAGAAATCTCGATGGCTGACCTCTTGGGCCAGCTCTTCGCCTACACCGAAGTTTTCGACATGCAGACGCGCCCGGAATTGATCCTGCTGCAGAAGAGCATGGTCATCGTCGAAGGTGTCGCGCGCGACCTCGATCCCTCTCTCAACGTCTGGGTGGCGGCTGAACCCGTCGCGAAGGAGTGGATGGAAGCTAATCTGTCGCCGCTCGGCCGCCTGCGCGAGGCCGGTCGCGGCGTAGAGACGATTGGCGACATCGTGATCAGAACCCCGGCGCTGTTGCAGAACGCGGCGCAGGCGATTTCCGGTTTCTCGCAAATGGCGCGATCGGGCATCCACCTCGACGACGAGACCGTCGACAAAATCGCGTCGCGTTCGAAAAGAAGCCGCGCCGCCGACGCCGCCCTTTGGGTCGGCGCTCTGAGCCTCGCGCTGATAGCCCTCAAATTGATCGGCGGCTTGTAGGCCGGACACTCCGCCGCCTTAAGCTTTCGCTTTGGTGCTGCCTTTGCGTGGCCCGACAAGATGCGTTCCGTGCGCGATGGCTGCCGTTGCCCGCATCGTCGCGGCGATATAAATCACTTCGGCGATCTCGGCTTCCGTCACGCCGGCGTTCTCTGCATTCGTGCGGTGAACCTCGAGGCTGTACGGGCACTGGGTTGCGATCGCGACCCCAAGCGCGATCAATTCCTTATACCGGCGGGGTATGGCTCCTGCGGCCATCGCGGCCCGGTCGAAATTTTCGAACGCGGCCATTGTCGTTGACGACAGATTCCGAAGATGCGGCAAATTTGAAAGATTGGCGATGTCGTACATGTTAGGCGCTCCCTCCAGCGGCGGTCATCGAACGATAACGATCCTGCGCGAAACCTCGTGACGTTCGCGTCCCGGGTCAAGAAATCCCTCGAGTGGAAATGAAGGAGACGAATATGTCAGACGCCCGACCGCCATTCCCCCCCTTCACCCGGGAGACGGCCATTCAGAAAGTCCGCGGCGCCGAAGACGGTTGGAACTCGCGCGATCCGAATAAGGTCTCGCTCGCCTATTCCGTCGATAGCGTCTGGCGAAACCGCGCCGAATTCCCTGTCGGCCGCGCGCAGATCGTCGAATTCCTGACCCGCAAGTGGAACCGCGAACTCGACTATCGTCTCATCAAGGAGCTTTGGGCCTTTACCGATAATCGCATCGCCGTGCGCTTCGCCTACGAATACCGCGACGACAGCAACCAGTGGTATCGGTGTTACGGCAACGAGAACTGGGAATTCGGCCCCGATGGGCTGATGCACCACCGCTATGCCAGCATCAACGACCTGCGCATTTCCGAAAGCGACCGCAAATACCATTGGCCGCTCGGACCGCGCCCCGCCGACCATCCCGGATTGTCCGACCTGGGTCTTTGACGAAATCGCCGGCGCCGCTTGCCGCGGCGTCGGCCGTTCAGGCGTTGAAAGCCTGTTGCTTCGGTGGCGCCCGCAAAACGTAGCAGAGAATGAAGATCGTCGCCGCGGTCACGACGTAGGCGATCAGCTGCATACCCGTCGGCCGGTCCATGTAGCCGACCAGAATGCTGAGCACGCGTCCGAGCCAGCTCTCTTCCGAAAGAATGGAAGAGGTATCCCAAACGCTGCTATCGAAGACGTTGAGCAGCCCTGCGTTCGAAAGCTGTTTCACCGCGGACGCCGCAAGGCCCGCCGCAAGGAGCGTGATGAGCACGCCGGTGACCGCAAACATTCGCCTGATGGGGATGGCTGCAAGACCGAAGTAGAGCACCATTGAGACCACGGCTCCGAGCAGCAGCCCGACGCCCGATCCCAACAGCAGCTCGATGGCCGTATCCTTGCCCTGCAGGATGATGCCGGTCATGAACAACACGACTTCGCTGCCTTCGCGCATGACCGCGACCGCCACGGCCGCGCCGAGCGCGAACAGCGATTGGCGCCCAGCCGTCACGTCACTGCCGAGCTGACGCAGCTCCTGTGTCATCTCACGCGCGTGCTGCGCCATCCACGCGACGTGCCAGGCCAACATGACGACCGCGAAAAGCAAAATCGCGGCGACGAAGATCTCCTGACCGCGGCCATCAAAGGCATCCGAAATCCGGGCCGCAAATATCGCGACGATGATGGATCCGAGAATGCCGGCGAGAACGCCGAGCGACACCGCGCCATTTCGGCCGTGAACGCCGCGGGACGCTGCGAGCACCACACCGATGATCAGCCCAGCTTCGAGAACTTCGCGAAAGACAATGATGAGTGCGGCAAGCATCGGCGGTTACTCGGCAACGATGTGGCCGAGGGCCGTATCCTGGTTGAATTCACCGAAGAAGATGTAAGTGCCGGGCTTCAACGGCTTTACCCGAATGACGGCTGAACTGTTGCCCGCGATGATCTTTTCAAATCCGATGTCTTTGCTTTCGAACTCCTCCGGCGTCGGATCGAGATTTTTTACGGTGATCTTGATCGGCTTGCCGATGGGAAGCGTCAAACTCGGCGGATCGAATTTGTGATCCTTGATGGAAATCTCGACCTCGTGCGTGTCTTCAGCCTGCGCGCGAGCAGTGGCGAACACGACGACGCCGAGCGCCAGCAGCGCGATGAACACAACGGACTGGAGAGAGGAACGAAATACGCGACGCGTCGCGGTATGCGAAAAGCTCATTGCAACTCCTAATAGGTCAGGATTCAAGGTCCCGAGATCAGGTCAGCCGCCAACTGACCGAACGCGCCTAAAGGAGTCAAGAAAGTTTTGGTCTCACGGAGAGCTGAATCGATATCAATTGCCGGGGCTTTAGTCTGTGATTTCACAGATTTTTTGGCTGCCATCTTTTGGCCAGGACTGGCTGGTGCATATGCAGCGCGGGAACTGAAAAAACCAATCGAGGATTGGCCATGTACGCCCGCACGTCTTATTCCGCCGACGATCTGCCGTCCTTTATGATTTCCGGCGACGAGCGGGAAGATCAATCGCAAGATTTCTACGCCGGCGATCCGGTCTGCCCTCAAACGCCGCGCCGGTCGGAGACCGTTTCCTACACCTCTCTTTTTCTGCTGCTGACTCTGACAGTCGGTTGTGCCTTCGCAACCGACGCCGACACGCGCCGCGACTGGACATCAAAAATCGAGCGCGTCGCGTCGTCGTTGTCAGCTCCGGATCCATCGGCGCCGCCGTCGTCGAAAGAAGCCGCTTCAATTCCAGCGCCGGCCTTTGCCCCGATGCCACCGCCGGCTGCCCCTGTCGTCGAGGCTACGGCTCAGCCGCTGCCCGAGGTCCGAGTGACCAACGCGCCCGGCGAAAGCGATGGGTCCGATTCAGAGAAAACATCCGGAAAATCGAGCGTATCCGACGCCTACGCGCCGCCGCCTCCGTCGTCCGATCCCTACGTTCGCAAGGCCGAGGCTGTTGGACTGCATCCCGATCTCTCGCGCGCCGTCCTCGCCCGCCTGACGCCGATCGATTATCGCAACGCCGCCTACGCCATCGAAAAAGCAGTCAAGACGGTTCCCGATGATAAGGAACTTACGTGGCCGCGCGCGCACAAGCCGGGCCTCGCGATCTTCAACGTCCATTTCGTTCAAGGTGCCGCGCACGATTGCCGCCGCTACATCGTCACCATCACGAAGGACCGCTGGACCTCGACGGCGCTGCCGATGCAGAAATGCGGTGTGAAAGTCGCCTATCGCGGCGAAGGCAAGGAAAAATCCCTCGAATAGCAGCCGCTTACGCTCATATCAGGTCGCGCCAAACTTTTACGGCCCCTGGAGGCCGAAGGCGCCGCGCAGCTTCTTGCGCAGTTGCGAGTCTCTGGTTTTATCGCCGGCCCGGCCGCTCTTCGGCCCATCGTAAAGGGCGTAAACATAATCGCGCACTGCCCGATTGCGGTCGTACTGATGGATCGCCGCCGGCTCGCTTCCCGTCTCCGTCACCAGACGCCCGTCTTTCACCGAAAGAAAATCGGCATTGGTGCTTCCCGATAGCGTCGCGATCGCGCCATCGTACGGCAAAACGATCGACGACGGCACGAGCGAGACGCGCGCAATAACGTTCGTCGTGGCCTGATCGACGCCGGGCCGCATGTGATGGCGCCGCTCGACCATTTGTCCCAGCAGCAGCTTCTCCCACAGATACATCAGCGTGACGTCGTGCCGGCCCAGCACCGTGCCGCTGCAGATCACCTCGTGATGCTTGATTTGATCGTAGACGGCAGGGCCGAAGGTTCGGCGGATGGCGTTGCCGTTCCAGCCCGCTGATTCAAGCGAAAAGCCTTTCGCTTCCTCGCAGAAAATCATCGGCACATCGGGCAGCGCTTTGAAAATATCGGCCTGAAACACGACGTCGCGCGTATCTGCCAGAAACACCCGCTCGACCTGGCCCGACAGCGCCTGGAGCACCGCGACGTAATCGACGACGCGGGCGAAATTCATGTGCGGCGTGCCGCGCCCGCTCGAAACATTTTCGAGGATGCAGTCGATGCCTTCGGCTTCGAGCGCGCGCCCGAGCTCCGGGTCGTTGTTGACGACGAGCACGATCCGGCAATCGTGAAATTTCCGAGCTGATCTGACGAATGGCCTCAGATCCGCGAGGCTGTAGTTGCGTCCGATGCCGAGAATGAGATTGGTGCCGCTGCCGTGCTGCAGCTCGATCCGTGGCCGCGGCCGCACGAGCTGACTGCGCAGCCATTGCGCGTAAAGCCTTGACCAGATGTATTGCAACATATCCGCACGACGCCTCGACCTCGCAGGCGCCCGGCACCTGCAGGCATTTTTTCCCGCGAACCGTTTTAGTCTTCAAAACCGCTCGCGCAATACGACACTCGCGTGTCCGCAGTCCCGTCGCGCCTTTTTCTCAGCGGGGCACGTCAGACGCGAAAACGCACCGCTGGCCCTAGGCGCAGCGACGCGTTTTTGATGTTAGATCGAACTCAGGATTTCTGTCGTGTGACGAAGCTGTCGAGGATCACTTTGTTGCCGACGGTCTCGAACTGGATCGACAACTGATTTTTGGAGACTTCCGCAACTTCACCATTGCCAAACGAGGCGTGTGTGATGCGGTTGCCGACAGCGAAAGGGCTGACGTATTCGATCTCGACTGGCGCGGCGGCCACCTTTTTAGGACGAGAGACTTTTGGCTTGGCGCCGGGAGCGATTTTTCTTGAAGTAACGGCCATGAGGGGTTTTTCCTTTTTACAGAATTGACTTTAGCACAAGCGCGCGGCTTTTGCGCCGAATCACTCGTCACAGCTTCGATCTGTCCCGCTCCCCTCCAAGCCTTTGGAACTGAACGCAAAAACGCGCCGCTGGCACAAGGCGCAGCGACGCGTTTTGATTTCATCGATAGAGGGCACTGATTGACTTCTTTGATTTCAAAAATTCACATGACGTCTCGGCAGACCTGGCAACGACCTACTCTCCCGCGTCTTAAGACGAAGTACCATCGGCGCAGGGGCGTTTCACGGCCGAGTTCGGAATGGGATCGGGTGCAGCCACCCCGCCATAATCACCAGGTCGGCGGAGACGTCATATGACTTCTGTTTTCTGTCTTTCTGTAACGATGCCTACGCTCATCGTCGGGAGCTTTCTCATGCCTTTCGCGCGTTAGCGCGGGCGATAAAGATCGCCGGCACAAGTGCCGCCCTGCCGGAGCCGCGTCGCGTTTCTTTGCGCGACATGCGGCGTAAGGCGAAACGATGAGCATTGCTAAATGAGAGCAATCAAGCCAATCGAGTTATTAGTACCGGTAAGCTACACGCCTTGCAGCGCTTCCACACCCGGCCTATCAACGTGGTGGTCTTCCACGACTCTCGAGGGAGAACTCGTTTTGAGGTGGGTTTCCCGCTTAGATGCCTTCAGCGGTTATCCCGTCCGTACATAGCTACCCTGCTGTGCCGTTGGCACGACAACAGGTCCACCAGAGGTACGTCCATCCCGGTCCTCTCGTACTAAGGACAGATCCTCTCAATTCTCCTACGCCCACGCCAGATAGGGACCAAACTGTCTCACGACGTTTTGAACCCAACTCACGTACCACTTTAATCGGCGAACAGCCGAACCCTTGGGACCTTCTCCAGCCCCAGGATGTGATGAGTCGACATCGAGGTGCCAAACGATTCCGTCGATATGGACTCTTGGGAATCATCAGCCTGTTATCCCCGGCGTACCTTTTATTCGTTGAGCGATGGCCGTTCCACAACGGACCACCGGATCACTATGGCCGACTTTCGTCTCTGCTCGACTTGTCAGTCTCGCAGTCAGGCGGGCTTATGCCATTGCACTCGACGAGCGATTTCCGACCGCTCTGAGCCCACCGTCGCACGCCTCCGTTACTCTTTGGGAGGCGACCGCCCCAGTCAAACTACCCACCATGCACTGTCCCGGAACCGGAT
>JBEVLH010000072.1:0-16542 GCA_040509255.1 Hyphomicrobium sp.
CCGTCCTCGTCACCGGCTTCGACATCATCTTCTTCTGGGTCGCCCGCATGATGATGATGGGCCTCCACTTCATGAAGGAAGTGCCCTTCAAGGACGTCTACATCCACGCCCTCGTCCGCGACGAGAAAGGGCAGAAGATGTCGAAGTCGAAGGGCAACGTCATGGACCCGCTTGTCCTGATCGACGAGTTCGGCGCCGACGCGCTCCGCTTCACGCTCGCCGCCATGGCCGCCCAAGGCCGCGACATCAAGCTCGCGAAATCGCGCGTCGAAGGCTATCGCAACTTCGCAACCAAGCTCTGGAACGCCTCGCGCTTCGCCGAAATGAACGAGTGCGTGCGCCAGCGCGGCTTCGACCCGAAGACGGCATCGCAGACCTTCAACAAATGGATCATCGGCGAAACCGAGCAGACGTCGAAGGCGATCACGGCCGCGCTCGAAGCCTACAAATTCAACGAAGCGGCCGCCGCGATCTACGACTTTGTCTGGGGCGAGTTCTGCGATTGGTATCTTGAACTCATCAAGCCGCTGCTCGCCGGCGACGATGAAGCCGCCAAGTCCGAGACCCGCGCCGTCACCGCCTGGACGCTCGACCAGATCCTGAAAATGCTGCACCCGTTCATGCCCTTCATCACCGAAGAGCTGTGGACGCATATGGTCGAGCATGGCGTCAAGCGCGATACGCTGCTCTGCCTCAGCCAGTGGCCGAACCTCGATGGTCTGGTCGAAGCCGAAGCCGTCGACGAAGTGAACTGGCTGGTGACTCTCATCTCCGAGATCCGCTCGGTGCGGACGGAAATGAGCGTGCCGGCCGGTGCGAAAATTCCGCTCGCTATTGTCAGCGCCGATGACGTCACGCGCGAACGTGTCCGCCGCAACGAGGATACCCTGAAGCGCCTGGCGCGCGTCGACGAAATCGACTTCGAGGATAGCGCTCCGAAGGGTGCCGCGTTGATCGTCGCGGGCGAGACAACCGCCGCCCTGCCGCTCGCGGGCGTCATCGACATGGCCGCCGAGCGCCGTCGCCTCGCGAAGGCGATCGAGGGTGCGGAAGGCGATTTGAAGAAGATGGACGCCAAGCTCTCCAATCCGCAGTTCATCGAACGGGCGAAGGAAGAAGCGATCGAGGAAGCCAAGGAGCGCAAGTCCGAACTCGAAGCCGACATCAAGCGCTTCTCCGCCGCCCTGAAACGCCTCAGCGACGCCGCCTAACGTCACGTCTAACGTCGATGGCCGCCTCAGCGGCCATGACTAAGTGTGTGAGGACCAATAGCGTCCACCATGCCCGTTTCGTCATCCCGGCGAAGGCCGGGATCCAGGCAACTCGGACATCATGTTTGCGGTTGCTTGGCTGGATGCCGACCTTCGTCGGCATGACGGAGATTGGATCAGAGACGTCGCCCGAACGTCGTGGCCACCTCCGCGGCCCTAACGGTGAGGTGAGGGTGGCGTCAGCATCGAGAATGCGGCTAAAGCGCTCCCGCTTTCGTCATCCCGGCGAAGGCCGGGATCCAGGCAACCCGAACCATAATGTTTGCTGTTGCTTGGCTGGATGCCGACCTTCGTCGGCATGACGGAGATTGGATCAGAGACGTCGAACGTCATAGCCGCCTCCGCGCCATGACGGTGAGGTGAGTGAGCACGCGCACACCTTCGTCATCCCGGCGAAGGCCGGGATCCACGCAACCCGAAACATAACGGCTGCTGCTGCTTGGCTGGATGCCGACCTTCGTCGGCATGACGGAAATTGGGTTAGAGACGCCGAACGTCATTGCCGCCTCCGCGGCCACGACGAAAATGGAAAAGTTCCAACTCTCGCTAGCCCGCGCCGATTTCACTGATGAAACAAACGTTGACCGCGCAGGCGGCCATCCACGGCAGCGTCAATTCAAATCCGTGAACTTCTGAACTGAACTGTTCGCCGTCGTCAGGAATTTGACGCGCAGTTCCGTCAACTTCCAGCCAACTGGAAAAAGCTCGAGCTTGCCAAGATAGAGCCGCGTCGGATCGTACTTGTCTTCCATGTCGATCTCGAAGCTCGTCAGGCTCGTGAACTCCGCCCGCTTCACCCGCGCCCACGCCCGATCGATACGCTCCAGCAACGGCAACTTGTTCACATCGTCGTCGTTCGCCACGTAGCTGCGATACGTTTGCCGCAACGTGAAAAGCTGCGGCAGTCCCTCTGGCGTGACGTACTTTTCGACCAGCCCATCGACCATGCCCTGGCCCCAATAGGCCTTGAAGCGCGTCCACCACGTCTGGCCCGCTGCCGAAGTCTGTTGCGTCTCCGGAAGGTTGAGCGCGATCCTCGCGATCGTGGGCTTCAGCGTTTGCCGAACGCTGCCCCACTCGATGGCGGATGCCAGATAATTCGAGTTCCCGTTGCGCACGGCTTCCCGAATGCTCCACGCCGTCACGAACGGCGAACCGATGTAGGCAATCGCAGCAAAACCAAACAGGAAGGCGATAAGGCCGTAGCGTTTCATATCCGTGTCGATCGAAGCCTTTCTGAACTTGCTGTTGAACTCATTCGCACGCGATTCCGGCCAACATCGGGCGCATTAGTCTTTGGTCTCGGCGTCTTTCGACTCGCGCGTGGTCTTGCACACCGATTTGAGGTCGTCCCACGATTGCACGTCGAGAGCAGGCGTTGACGGATATGTCGGTTGGGCCCGAACGACCCGTGCGCGCTCGGCCGCCAGCGGATGAGAACGCAGCCACCCGAGCGCCCGCCGCGGTCCTTCTCCGTCATCGGGATCCATCTTCGACACCCGAACGAAGAAATCGCCGAGCCCCTTCGCCGAAATTCCGGCCGATTTCAGCAGTTCGAGCGCATGCTGGTCGGCCTCGCGCTCGGCCCCGCGCGAATAGCCGAGCTGCGCAAGCATCACCCCGACGTTCGCGAGGCCGCCACCTGTGCCGCCGAGCATGATTTCCAGCGCCGCTCCAAAACCGACGGCCCGGATGATTCCGGCTTCGGGATGCAGCTCTATTCCGTGTCCCATCTCGTGCGCGAGAACGCCCGCGACTTCGTCCGGACTTTGCGACGTGTCGAGCAGGCCCTTCGCCAGCACGATCTGCCCGCCTGGAACGGCGAAAGCGTTGGTCAGTGGCCAGTCGTAGACGTGAATATCGAACGGCGTGCTGACCGATGCGCTTTTCGACAACCGTTCGCTGAGACGCGCGAGTGCGGCAAGTCCCGCCGGATCGACGCATTCTTTGTACTGCGCGGTCATCGATTGGCGCGCGGCATTTCCCAGCCGTTCGCGCCAGCTCAGAGGCAGCGTTTTCGCGATCGACTTCGCCGGGCTCCAGCCGAGTGCGTATACGCCTGCGATCAGCGCCGCGACGAATCCGAGAAGTGCCAGCCAGATCGTGCGCCGGCGTCTTTGACGGGCGCGCGCCGAAAGATGCGACGCGCGGGCGCCCAGGCCCGCAGCGAACTCCGCTCCCTGCACGAACAGCGATGCCCCGGGCTCCGCGCTGGACGACAACAGAACTTCGATGGCGTTGGGCCGGATCGGCTCGTCGGCGCGAAGCTGGTCGTAGCGCCAGATACGCCGCGGCTTGCGGTCGGCGAGATCAATCTCGACGCCTGTCAGCCCGAGAAAGGCGATCCCGTCGTGCGGCGCAAGTCCGCGACCCGGGCTGAACCGGCAATAACTCTTTGCGAGCAGGGGATCTGACGAGCGGCCCGATGATGACATGAGGACTTCGCGGTGCTTGGGATTCACGGCAAACGACATCTAAGCACGCCGGGAGGGGAAGGAAATGTCTTGCCCGTGACAAACTCGGGCCCTTGTGACGCCGAACTCTGGCATCCATATGCGCCGCCCGCCGCGGTCGATTTCGCTCGGACAGAAGCTGCTCTCGGTCGGCACCATTAACCAAGTCGTGTCAGTCGGATGCGGGATGTTGCCATTAAGCAACTTTCTGGGACCGGTACGCCACTTTCGAGCCACATTGACCGCGCACGTGCTGAAACTTGGACCCGGCTATGCAACGGCGCTTTTTTGTTCGCTGAGCACTTCCGCCGAGGCCGCGTGACTGGCATCCCTCCTTCATCCCGAATAGCGGATGGACATGGATAAGGGCAGGGTGCCCAACGAGGAATACATGGACGCCAAGACGTTCGATAAATCGAAGCTGCCGAGCCGCCACGTGACGGAAGGACCGACACGCGCTCCGCACCGATCCTACTATTATGCGATGGGCCTCAAGGAAGAGGACATTCACCGTCCGTTCGTCGGCGTCGCCTCATGTTGGAACGAAGCTGCGCCCTGCAATATCTCGCTCATGCGCCAGGCGCAGGCGGTGAAAACGGGCGTCACGGAAGCCGGCGGCACGCCGCGCGAATTCTGCACCATCACCGTCACCGACGGCATCGCGATGGGCCATCAGGGCATGAAGTCGAGCCTCGTCTCGCGCGAAGTCATCGCCGACTCGATCGAGCTGACGATGCGCGGCCATTCCTACGATGCGCTGGTCGGCGTCGCCGGCTGCGACAAGAGTCTGCCGGGCATGATGATGGCGATGCTTCGCCTCAACGTGCCGAGCGTTTTCATCTATGGCGGATCGATCCTCCCCGGCCGCTTCAAGGGCCACGACGTGACGGTGGTCGATGTGTTCGAAGGCGTCGGCATGCATTCCGCCGGCAAGATGTCGGACGCCGATCTGCATGAGCTTGAGTGCGTCGCCTGTCCGTCGGCCGGCTCCTGCGGCGGCCAGTTCACGGCCAACACCATGGCCTGCGTGTCCGAGGCGATCGGCCTCGCATTACCGGGCTCCGCCGGCGCGCCCGCTCCCTACACCAGCCGTGATCACCTGGCGGAAGAAAGCGGCAAGGCCGTCATGCGCCTGATCGCCAGCGGCATCCGTCCGCGTGACATCTGCACCCGCGAAGCCTTCGAGAACGCCGCCGTCGTCGTGGCCGCAACCGGGGGCTCGACCAACGGCGCGCTGCATCTGCCGGCGATGGCGAACGAAGTGGGCATCGACTTCGATTTGTTCGACGTCGCAGAAATCTTCAAGCGCACGCCCTACATCGCCGACCTGAAACCCGGCGGCAAATACGTGGCCAAGGATGTCTACGACATCGGCGGCGTTCCGCAGATCTTGAAGGCACTCCTCGAAGGCGGCGTTCTGCACGGCGACTGCCTGACCGTCACCGGCAAGACACTCGCGCAGAATCTCGAAAACGTGACGTTCAACACCGACCAAAAAGTCGTATTTCCGGTTTCCAATCCAATTTCCAAAACGGGCGGCGTCGTGGGGCTCAAGGGCTCGCTCGCACCCGATGGCGCGATTGTGAAGGTCGCTGGCCTCCATACGCTGAAATTCCGCGGTACGGCGCTCTGCTTCGACTGCGAGGAAGACGCGTTCCAGGCGGTCGAGGACCGGAAGTACAAGGACGGCGACGTGATCATCATCCGCTACGAAGGGCCCAAGGGCGGTCCCGGCATGCGCGAGATGCTCTCCACCACCGCGGCGCTCTATGGCCAGGGCGCCGGCGACAAAGTCGCGCTCATCACCGATGGCCGCTTCTCCGGCGGCACGCGCGGCCTTTGCATCGGGCACGTCGGCCCGGAGGCTGCCGTCGGCGGCCCGATCGCGCTTATCCAGGATGGCGACATCATCACGATCGACACCGAGAAAGGCACGCTCGATCTCGAGGTGAGCGAAGAAGAGTTGGAGAAGCGGCGCAAGGCCTGGAAGGCGCCACCGAACATGTACCAGTCAGGGGCACTGAGGAAATTTGCTGACCAAGTGGGACCGGCTAGATTCGGCGCCGTAACCCATGCGGGAGGAAAGGCGGAAGTTCACTGTTATGCGGACATTTAGGCTTGCTGTTGCAGGAAGCGTTGCGTCCATTCTGATGCTCGGATCGGCGGTTGCGGGAGAGGTCATCTTCCGCTCGCCCGACGATGCGATGAAGCAGGGCATCTCGGCGTTCAACGGCGGCTATTACGAGCTCGCCTTACCGGCGTTTGAATCGCTGGAACATACGAAGCCGCAGGTCGCGCGTTATTACGAGGCGCGCATCTACGGCGACAACGAAGGCGCCTACACCGATCACGGCAAGGCTTTCCGCTTGTATAATGGTCTCGCCGACGAGCTTCAGAACATCGATCCCGACGACGACGAGCTTGCACCGATCGCGGCCAAGTCGCTAACGGCTGTCTCGATGTATTTGCGCAACGGCATCCCCGACGCCGGCATTCGTGTCGACGTCGAGGCCGCCAATCGCGATTTGCAACGCGCCGCGCTGACCTTCAACGACGAGGATGCGCAGTTCGAACTCGCGAAGGTTTACCTGCGCGGCGAAGGCCCTGACATGTCCGTTAGCGGCTTCGATGACGTATCAAGCAAGATCGCCAATGGCCGGCATTGGCTGTCGCGGCTTTCGCAGGCCGGCCACCCCGGCGCTCAGGCGTTCCTGGCCGATCTGATGTGGCGCGGCAAGTTCGTTGAGAAGAACCAGGCGGCAGCCTTGAACCTGATCGACGTCGCCGTCGCCAACGCACCCCCGAGCGAGCGCGTCTGGATCGAGGACATTTATCAGAACATCTTCTGCAACGCCGGCGAAGGCGTCCGTCAGCAGGCAACAGGGCGCGTCGCGGAATGGCATAACCGCTATGGCCGCAGTCCCGAAATGCGCGAAAACAAGGACGGACTGGACGATCTGACCGTCGAGCCCGTGCGGACTTGCGCCAACGGCGAACTCGTCCGTCCGATGAGTGTGGCGTCGCCCGATGCAAAGCCTCTGGCGCAGCCGCAGATTATTGGAACGCCCCAGGCCGCGCGGCCGTCCCGCACCGCAATCATCCCTGCGGGTTCGGCATCCATCCAGCCCGCTCCCGCTCTCGGCCTGACGCCCGGCGACCCCACCGCGCGATAGTTTTTCCGACTGTGTTCAGCGCCGGCAGGGCGTCACGCCGCAAGCTTGACCCAGACCGGCACGTGATCGGACGGCTTCTCCTGCGCGCGCGTTTCGCGATCGACGCCCGAAGAGCGTAGAAGGTCTGCCGCCTGGCTCGACAGCAGCATGTGGTCGATGCGGATGCCGTCGTCCTTCTGGAAGGCGCCGGCCTGATAATCCCAGAACGTATAGACGCCGGCGCCGGGGTGGCACGCGCGCGTCGCGTCGGTGAAGCCGAGATTGACGAGCGACCGCCACGCGGCGCGGCTTTCCGGCTGGAACAGCGCGTCGTTCACCCAGGCTTGCGGCCGCTTGGCGTCGTCGGCTTCGGGAATGACGTTGAAATCGCCGGCGAGAATGAGGGGCATTTCCTGCGCGAGCAGTTCCTTCGCGCGCGCCTGCATCCGTTTCATCCAAGCGAGCTTGTAAGTGAATTTCTCGGTCCCGATCGGATTGCCGTTCGGCAGATAAAGCGAAACAACGCGAACCATGCGATCGCCGAGCGCCACCGACGCTTCAATCCACCGCGCGTGCTGATCCGTTTCGTCGCTACCAAGGCCGCGCGTGACGTCTTCGAGCGGAGTTTTTGAAAGGATAGCGACGCCGTTGAAACCCTTCTGTCCGTTGGTCGCGACGTTGTAGCCGATGTCTTGGAACGCCGAGGTCGGAAAGCCGTCGTCCACCGACTTGATTTCCTGGAAGCAAACGACGTCGGGCGAATGGTTGCGCAAATAAGCCAGCGCCCCTTCGAGCCGGGCCTTGACGCCGTTGATGTTCCAGGTGGCGATGATCATGACGCGCGGGTTGTCCTTCTCACGTCAAGCTGGACACGAACCAGCCATCAAGGGCCACATCCGAAACGGAGGTTAGATGGCGAAGCTCGTGCCGCAGCCGCACGATGCCGTTGCGACTGGATTGTTGATCTTGAACGATGCGCCGATCAGGTCGTCGACGAAATCGATTTCGGCCCCGTCCATGTATTGCTGAGAGACCGGGTCGATAACCACGGTAGCGCCGTTGCGTTCGATCACGAGGTCGTCGTCAGCCTGGCCGCCGACGAGATCGAACTTATATTGAAAGCCCGAACAGCCGCCGCCTTCTACAGAAACGCGTAGCACCGGCGAGGTGGCCTCGGTCGCTGTAATCTCCGCGATGCGTGTCGCGGCACGGTCTGTGACGGTGATGGTCATCGTACAATCAAATCTGAGGCGGTTAAGATGCGCAATCCCAGCCAACTGAGTCTGGTGTCCGCTAGCATTGAAAGATAGGAAGACGGCAGGCGAAGTCAAATGCTTAAGCGGCGTCCGCAGTGGTAACCGGTGTCAAATCGGCAATCGAGGCCCCCGATTATGGGCAAAGCCTCCGGCCCGGCGAACGTGCGCCGGCGGGCTACGCCGCAAGCGGCATGCCGTCCCGTGGCCGCTTTCACCGCGAATCGGACTGTCCGACCCGCAGCCCGTTCCAGCGCGACCGCGACAGGGTTCTGCACGCATCCGCCTTCCGTCGTTTGACCTACAAGACCCAGGTGTTCCTGCCGCACGAAGGCGATCACTTCCGCACCCGTCTCACCCATTCGCTCGAGGTCGCGCAGATCGCCCGCACCGTCGCCCGCCAACTCCGCCTCGACGAGGATCTCGCCGAGACCATCGCGCTCGCGCACGACCTCGGCCATTCGCCGTTCGGCCACGCCGGCGAGCGCGCGCTCGATACCGCAATGAAGGCCTACGGCGGCTTCGACCACAATGCCCAGTCGCTTCGCGTCGTCACAGCGCTCGAACGCAAATACCTGGCCTTCGACGGCCTGAACCTGACGTGGGAAACGCTTGAGGGATTGGCCAAGCATAACGGCCCGCTCTGGAAGAAGGACTCAGCCGTCGCCAAGGTCGTCCGCCAGATCGAATCCTGGACGCCGCTGAACCTGTGGCAATGGCCGTCAGCCGAGGCTCAGGTTGCGAGCCTTGCCGACGATATTGCTTATCTATCGCACGACGTCGACGATGGATTGCGCGCCCGGCTGATCTCGTTCGACATGCTGTTCGACGTTCCGCTCGCCGGTCCGATTGCGAGAGACGTTCAGTCCATTGCCCACGGCGCCGAACCCGGCCGTGCCATCTATGAGGTCACCCGGCGGATGATCACGGTCATGGTCGCCGACATCGTCACGGAGAGCCGCCGGCGCCTGTCCGATATAGCTCCGGTCGGACCCGACGACATTCGCAACGCCGGACGCGCTGCCATTTCCTTCTCGGACGCCATGACCGCCGATCTCGCGCGCCTTAAAAGTTTCCTGTTTCAGGCCGTCTATCACAACCGCCGCGTGCTCGACGTCATGGAGAAGGCCGAGCACGTCGTCGCCGATCTGTTCGCCAAGTATCACGCCGACGCCCGCGCACTGCCCCCTGGCTGGCGCAACGCGCTTTCCGATCTCGATGAGCGTCGGCGCGCCCGGCTAGCTTGTGATTTCCTCGCCGGCCAGACAGACCGCTACGCCCTTGCCGAACATCGCCGCCTATTTGACGCCACTCCGGAACTGGGCTAGGCGCAGGCGTCTTTGATTTCCCCTAAAATACGGGAAATCCTGTGTGCGACGATCGAAGGTCCCCGATTTATGAACCTCTTTGCCGATGTCTCCGCGCGCGTCACGACAGCGCTTGAGGCGTTGAAGTCGGAAGGCGTGCTACCGGCAGACTTGCCGCTTCCGACTTTCGATGCCGAACCGCCGCGCGACGCGACTCACGGAGACATCGCCGTCAACGCTGCGATGGTGCTTGCCAAGCCCGCGAAGATGAAGCCGCGCGATATCGCCGAGGCTTTGAAAGGCAAGCTCGAAGCCGCTCCCGATGTCGAAAAGGTCGAGGTCGCCGGGCCGGGCTTTCTCAACATCACCTTCAAGACCGACGTCTGGAAAACGCTGGTCCGCACCATCCTGGAAAGCGGATCGGCTTTCGGCGCGCGCTCGATCAGTCCGAGCGGCAAGCTCAACGTCGAATACGTTTCCGCCAACCCGACCGGACCGATGCACGTCGGCCATTGCCGCGGCGCCGTCTTCGGTGATGCGCTCGCGAACCTTCTCGTTTTCGCGGGCTACGACGTCACGCGCGAATATTACATCAACGACGCCGGCGGACAGGTGAACGTGCTCGCTCGCTCGGCTTTCCTCCGCTATCGCGAGGCGCTGGGCGAGGACATCGGACCCATACCCGAAGGGCTATATCCCGGCGAATACTTGAAGCCCGTCGGTGCCGCGCTCGCAGCCGAGCATGGGCAATCGCTCATCAATATGCCGGAAGAGCGCTGGCTGCCGATCGTCCGCTCCTTCGCGATCTCCAAAATGATGGAGATGATCAAGGACGATCTCGCCGCGCTCAACATTCGCCATGACGTATTCTTCTCGGAGGCGTCGTTAACATCGGGCGCGGTCGACAAGGTCAAGGCCGCGATCGAAGTCCTGCGGAAGAAAGGCCTGATTTACGAGGGCACGCTCGAAAAGCCCAAAGGCCACGACGACGGCGAGTGGGAGGATCGTCTCCAGACTCTCTTCAAATCGACGGCCTACGGCGACGACGAAGACCGCGCGCTCCAGAAGTCGGATGGCAGCTACACCTATTTTGCCGGCGACGTCGCCTACCACTACGACAAGCTGCAGCGCGGCTTCCGGCATCTGATCAACGTCTTCGGCGCCGACCACGTCGGCTACATTCCGAGAATGAAGGCGGCCGTCGCCGCGCTCTCGGACGGTAAAGCCGACCTCGACATCAAGGTCATACAACTCGTCCGCCTCTTCAAAGCCGGCGAACCCTTCAAGATGTCGAAGCGGGCCGGGACCTTCGTTACGCTGCGCGATGTCGTCGATGAGGTCGGGCGCGATCCGGTTCGCTTCATGATGCTATATCGGAAAAATCAGGAGACCCTCGACTTCGACTTCGCCAAGGTGACTGAGCAGTCCAAGGACAATCCGGTCTTTTATGTCCAGTATGCCCATGCCCGCGCCGCGAGCGTTCTGCGTAACGCACCCGAGCAGGTTGCCGGCTTGGACGTCTCACCCGCAACGCTCGCTAAAGCCGACCTCTCGATCCTGGCCGATCCGGGCGAGATCGACCTCATCAAACGCCTCGCGGGCTTCCCGCGTTTGATCGAGGGAGCGGCGACGGCGCACGAGCCTCACCGGCTGGCATTTTACCTTTACGACCTCGCCGGCGCTCTCCACACCCAATGGACGCGAGGCAACGATTCGCCACATTTGCGATTTATTCAGGCAAATGACGGGGTTGCGACTTCAGCCAGACTTGCTCTGATTCTCGCGACAAAGACGGTGATAAAATCGGGGCTTGAGATCCTAGGCGTCGAGGCGCCCGATGCGATGCGCTAAAGTCTCGAATCGACGATTAGGCGCAACCGAAGATTGCGCCCCACTTTAAGGGGGTTTCCGCGATGTCCTCGCAGAACGCATTTCCCGGGCCGAACGGCGGCAGGCCGGCTGTCCGCCCCACAACGCAGACTGGCGGCTCGCAGCCGTCGTGGGTCAACCCACAAACCCAGCCGCAGACCGGCCGTCCGCAGCAGCCGACGGCTTGGCCACCGCAACAGCAGGTGCCGCAGCAGCAGCCGGCCCAGGGCTATCCGAACTATCCGCAACAGGGCTACGGGGCCCAGCAGGCAGACCCCCAACAAGGCGGTGCCTACGGCCAATGGAGCGAGCTCCAGACGGGCAATCGCGACGGCACGGCGGCATACCCCCCGGCCGCCCAAGCGGGCCAGCCTGACCCTTATGCGCCCCAATTCGAGCCTTACGTTCCGCCCTCGCGACAGGGCTTCTCGCAGGGCCAGCAGCCGCGTTCCGCGCCCGGCTACGGCATGCCACCTCAGCAGCAGCCGCAGCAGTCCCCTCAATGGGGGCGGCAGCCCGATCCGCACGGCTATGACGCCGGCAATTACGGCACCCCCGCTTATCAGCAGCCAGCGCCCACGTTCGGCCAGCAGCAGTATCACGACAATGAGTTGAGCGCCGCCGATTGGGCAGGTCCGCACGATTCGTTCGGCCACGACGGCTATCAGCAGCACGGCGATCCTCACCTCGGCTTCGGACAGGCCGAAGGCGGCGAGCTGGAACCGGCCTATAACGAAGACGACGGCGAGTACGAAGAGGAAGATGATGCTCCGCGCGGCCGCCGTCCGCTGATGATACTTGCTGCCCTCGTCGGAGCCATCGTGATCGGCGGCGGAATGGCCTACGGCTATAAGAAATTCGGCGGAGCAGGGGTACCCGAAGGCAATCCTCCCGTGGTCAAGAGCGATGATTTCGCCGCCAAGACCAAGCCGGCTGACGCCGGCGGCAAGCAATTCCCGTATTCCGACACCAAGATCATGGGCCGTCTCGGAGACGGCACATCGACGGCTTCAGCGGACGAGGCAAATGCAGCGCCACAGGCGCCGCCGTCCGATAACTCTTCATCGTCGGCCGACGAGAACGGTGCCCGCAAGGTCTCGACTCTCGTCGTCGGTCGCGACGGCAGCATCATGCCGCCCGCCGCGCCGACGGGGGACGAGGCTCCGCCTCCACAACAGGGCGGGACAGGCGTACCTGGAACTTCGCTCGTTGACTTCGGTCAGCAACAGGGCAGCGGCGGACCGCCTCCGGAAACCGCGAGCGTGCCGGATCATCCGCAATCCGCCGATGCGGCGGAGGATACCCCGCCCCCGAAAAAGTCGAAGCCGGTCAAGATTGCGACGATCAATTCGGTCGATAGCTCGGACAATAGCGGCGGCGACAGCAGCGCCGACACTCCGCCTCCCGTGAAGAAGAAACTCAAGAAGGTCGCTCGCGCCGAGCCGACGGTCGAAAGCGATGCCTCCGATCCGCCGCCCGTGGCCACGCCTCACGGCAGTGGATTTGTTGCCGTCCTCGCCTCTGTGCCGCATTCGGCATCGAGCCGCATCGACGCTCTGAAGCGGTTCGCCGACATGCAGCAGAAGTATTCGACCGCGCTCGCAGGCAAGACGCCGGACATCGCGTCCGCGAACCTGGCAAAGGGCGCCTATGATCGCCTTGTGGTCGGACCGCCGGGATCGCGCCAAGAGGCAAGTAATGTTTGCGCCCAGCTCAAGGCTGAAGGATATCAAAGCTGCTGGGTGACGGCGTACTGATCGCGCCCAGCGTTGCGGTATTGCTCCGGCTGGTGCACCCGCGCCGGCCGGTTGCGTTTCAAGGGCCTTGGAGGGCCAAGCTGCGATGACGGCAAGTCTGATCGTCGGCCTCGCGGGCCTCTCGTTGACCGATGACGAGCGCAGCTTCTACCGCGACGTCCAGCCCGCAGGCGTAATCCTGTTCCGCCGCAACATCTTCGATCGCGGGCAATTCTCGCGTCTCATAGACGAGACGCACGCGGCCGTCGGGCGCGACGATTTCCTTGTGCTGATCGATCAGGAGGGCGGCCGCGTCCAGCGCCTGAAACCGCCGATCGCTCGCGCGCTTCCGCCTGCTGCGGCCTTCGCCGACCTCTACGCCGACGATCCGGAGGAAGCCAAGGAAGCCGCCTTCGCCATCGCGCGATTGACGGCCGACGAACTGCGCGCCTACGGCATCACCATGAATTGCGCGCCGGTCGCCGATCTCCCCGTTGAAGGCTCTCACGAGATCATCAGCGACCGCGCTTATGGAACGAGCGTGCCGCAGGTCGTGGCGTTGGCGCGTGCCGTCGCCAACGGTTATCTCGCAGGCGGCGTCGTTCCTGTCGTGAAGCACATCCCCGGTCATGGCCGCGCAACCGCTGACAGTCATCTTGGTCTTCCGGTTGTCCCGACCCGGCGCGCGACGTTGTCGGCGACCGACTTCGCGCCGTTCAAGGCCCTGTCCGATCTGCCTGCCGCCATGACGGCCCATGTCGTCTATTTCGCCATCGACGAGGTCAATCCGGCGAGCACGTCGGAGGTCGTCACGAGAGAGGTTATTCGCGGCGAGATCGGCTTCGACAATCTGCTGATGAGCGACGACCTCAGCATGAAGGCGCTCAGCGGCCCGATGCGTGCGCGCGCCGAAGCCGTCATCAACGCTGGCTCAGACCTCGCTCTTCATTGCAATGGCGACATCGACGAAATGCGAGCCGCCGCCGAGGGCACTCCACCCCTTAGCGGGCGGGCCGCCGAACGATTTGCCGCAGCCTGCGCTTGCATCACCACGCCGGCCCCATACGATAAAGATAGGGCTCTGCAACTCTTGGCCGGCGTTCTGGGCCAGCAGACTCCGATTGTCTGAATCAGTGTAGTGTCGGCCGAACGCGCTCCACGATGGCGCACACGCCCGACCAGAAGCCAAACCGGGATCCAATGGACGAAACGGCAGCGCAGGGCGAAGGCGGAGCATCCGAATGGGACGCACCGGGCTTCGAGAACATGCCGGCCGCCGGCGAGGCCTTCGTCGTCGATATCGATGGGTTCGAAGGTCCACTCGATCTCCTGCTCGCTCTTTCCCGCACCCAGAAGGTGGACCTCGCCAAGGTGTCGATCCTGGCGCTCGTCGAACAGTATCTCGGCTTCATCGCCGAGGCGCAGCGGCTGAAGCTCGAGCTTGCCGCCGACTACCTAGTCATGGCGGCCTGGCTCGCCTACCTCAAATCACGTCTGCTGCTGCCCAAGGAAAAGGACAACGCCGATACGGCGACCGCGGAGGAGCTGGCGCAGAAGCTGTCGTTCCGCCTGATGCGCCTCAACGCCATGCGCGAGCAGGTTGCCATCCTGATGAACCGGCGCCTGCTCGATCGCGACGTCTTCGCCCGCGGCCAGCCAGAGCACGTGAAGGTCACGCGCGACACGACCTACACCGCGACGGTCTACGATCTGCTGAAAGCCTACGCCGACCAGCGCAGGCGCACGATTCGCGTCGTTCACGTCGTCAAGGCGCGCCGCGTCTGGTCGATCAAGGAAGCCCGCCTGCGTCTTGAAAAGCTTGTTGGCGGCACCGCCGGCGACTGGGCGCAGCTCGATCTATTCCTCGAACAATTTCTGCCGAAGAACGAAGAAGAGCGCTCCGCGCTCGCGAGTTCGTTCGGCGCAACCCTCGAGATGGCGCGCGAAGGGTTGATAGAGCTTCGCCAGGACGAGCCGTTCGCGCCGATTTACATGCGCAAACGCGAGGCCGGCGCCGAATGGGAAAAGGTCGGCTAGCAACCGCGCTAGACCGCTATAAGGGGGCTAACAAAAGCCATGGTTCCGCCGAGACTGACGCTGGTGTCGGATAATACGCGTGAGAAGAAAGAGACGGCCGCCAGCGAGACCGCCGAGGTCGCGCAGGGCAGCGAACCGTCGTCCGCGCAGAACGAGCCGGAGCACGCCGTCAATCATCTCTCGCAAAGCGCCATCCGCGAAAAGCTGCGCCGCCTGGAAGCGATGCTGTTTGCTTCCTCCGAACCCCTCGACGCCAAGGCTCTCGCACGCGCCATCGATGCCGGCGACGACATCAACGCGCTGCTCGAAGTTCTGCAGGCGGACTACAAGGACCGCGGCGTAACGCTTGCGCGCATTGCGGGCCGCTGGCAGTTCCGCACCGCCGATGATCTGTCCTATTTGCTCGAGCGGCAACAGAAGGAAGAGCGCAGGCTTTCGAAGGCCGCGCTCGAAACGCTTGCCATCGTCGCCTACCATCAGCCCGTGACTCGCGCCGAGATCGAAGACATTCGCGGCGTGACGACGTCGCCCGGCACTCTCGACGTGCTGATGGAAACCGGTTGGATCCGCCCCCGCGGCCGTCGTCGCGCGCCAGGCCGTCCGTTGACCTACGGCACGACCGAAGATTTCCTCGTTCACTTCAGCCTCGACACCATCAAGGATCTGCCGGGCCTCGCCGACCTCAAGGCCGCGGGCCTGCTCGACGCCAATCTGCCTCCCGGCTTCACCGTGCCGTCGCCGACCGACGTCGCGGCGCTGATGCCGGACGAACTGCCGCTCTCGGACGATGGCGACGACGAGGACGATCAGGAAGGGCTGCCGTTCGAGGAGGGCGACGACGCCGAGGCCGAGACTGACGAAAAAGCCGATGCCAAGCCTGCCGACGGCGACGGCTGATGATCCGAAAGATTACTTTTGCTTAATTTTGCCCGTTTCGCTTCGCTGGGCGCGGGCCTGTCATTTCCGGAACGAACGACCGCGGACCTGTCAGAAACGTTGCAAACCTTGCCCCGCTCTGGCGCATCTGCGATAAAGCCCTAAATACGGACAGCGACGGTCTCCAACAACTCAAGGCTGCCGCCGAAAGGTTTACCATGGGTCTCAGCGCGCAACACATTCTTCTGCTCATCGTCATCGCCTTGCTCCTCTTCGGGCGCAACAAGATTTCCGACTTGATGGGCGACGTTGCCAAGGGCATCAAGAGCTTCAAGAAGGGCATGGCCGAAGACGACGAGCCCAAGCCCGTGCCCATGCCGCGTACGATCGAGAACGAAGCCGTCAACCCGGACCGCTCGAAGGTCGGGTGACCGCTTCACGCGCACGACGATGCGGCTGATCTCGACAGGGTTGCTCGATGTTTGACATCAGCTGGAGCGAGCTTCTGATCCTCGCGATCGTGACGCTGGTTTTCGTCGGCCCGAAAGAGCTGCCGGTTTTTCTGCGCACGCTCGGCCGCTACGCCGG
>JBEVLH010000073.1:0-3843 GCA_040509255.1 Hyphomicrobium sp.
GACGACCTGAAATGGCTGGGGCTGACCTGGGACGACGAAGCGTGCCAGCGGGATCGCACCGCGCTCTACGACGAAACAGCCGATGCTTTGAAGGCGAGCGGCGCTCTCTATCCCTGCTTCGAGACGGAAGAAGAACTGGACCGCCGCCGCAAGCGTCAGCTCGCGATGCACAAGCCGCCAATCTATGACCGCGCCGCGCTGAAACTTTCCGACGACGAGATCGCGACGCGTATCGGACGCGGAGAAAAACCTCATTGGCGCTTTCGCCTGCCCAACACGTCCGAAGGACGCGGGCTTGCGCCGCAGCCGACGCTCGTCTCGTGGAATGATCTGATCCGCGGCGACCAGACCGTCGACCTCGGCTCTCTGTCGGACCCCGTGCTGATCCGCGAAGATGGCTCCTATCTTTACACCTTCACGAGCGTCGTCGACGACATTGCTTTCGGCATCACGCACATCGTTCGCGGCGAAGATCACGTCACGAACACCGGCGTCCAAATCGCGATCTTCGAAGCGGCGGGCGCAACGCCGCCCGAGTTTGGTCATCACTCTCTGCTCGTCGGAGCCGACGGCCAGGCGCTGTCGAAGCGGCTTGGCGCTCTCTCGGTGCAGAGCTTTCGCGACGAGGGTCTCGAGCCGATGGCCGTCCTCTGCCATGCCGCACTTGTCGGTACGTCGGACGCCATAGAGCCGTTCACCTCGCGCGATGAACTCGCCGCCAAGCTCGACTTCGAGAAGATCTCGACCGCACCCGGCCGCTTCGACGTCGCCGATCTCAGGGGCCTGAACAGCAAGCTGCTCCACATGCTGGACTATGCCGACGTCGCTGATCGCCTCCGTGCGCTTGGCGTCGAGGGTCGCGAGGACTTCTGGACGGCGGTGCGCGGCAATCTCGAAGTCTTCGCCGACGCCCGCGTGTGGTGGGATGTCGTCGCCGGCGAGATCGAGCCGGTGATCGAAGATTCGAAAATCACGGTGGCTGGGGCAGAGGCACTTCCATCCGAACCGTGGAGCGAAGCGACCTGGTCCGAGTGGACCGCCGCCCTCAAAGCCAAGACGGGTGCAAAAGGAAAAGCGCTCTTCCATCCGCTGCGGCTCGCGCTGACCGCCCGCGAAGCCGGCCCGGAGCTCAAGTTCCTTCTGCCCATGATGGGCCGCGACCGCGTCCTCGCCCGCCTTGCAGGCAACCGCGCATAAGTCGCCACACCCACGTCACGCGAACGTCGATCCTTTCGCTTAGAGGGCTAGCTCACTGTCCCGGTTCGGCCTGGGTCTGCCAGCCGCCGCTGTCGGCGGGCGCCGGCGCGCTCGCGGCAGGCGTCGATTGCGCATCCGGGAGTTGCTCCGACTTGACTGCAGTCGATCCGGTCGTGATCGGCTTCGCCGGCGCCGCATCGGCTCGATGCTGGGAATTGCCGCCGGCAGGATAAGCCTCGGCCTTCTTCTCGGCTTCACCCGGCGGCGGAACGTAGTCCGCGGCTTTGCAAGAGCAGCCGTTGACGTATTCCTTCCGATACCGGAACGCGAACTTCAATTTGGAGTAGGGCTCTTGCGTCTTGAGCGCCACCGACTGATCGACCGACCCGCCGGGGTTGGGATAATAGAACAACTCCGCCGGCGCCGCGCAGTGTGACGAGCACGCGTCGGCATCCTGGTCGAAATGGCTCGGCAGCGTCGAGAAGCTCACCGGAAAATAGAAGCCGTCGCACAGCCGGACGCACAACGTGCGGTACGTTTGCGCGCCGTTGGCTGCACGCGGGTTCCAGGTATTGCCACCACTCGACTCTTCATCTTCCCACATGCCGCCGCTGTCGCCGCCCGACCGCCGCGCCATCGTTGTATAATTCGAGCCGCAGTTGTTGCGCGCCAGCTCGCGAATGATGTCGTCCTGATAGGAACGTCCGGACGAGCCGAGGATGTCCTGCCGCTGCGCGTCGAGGTCCGAAAGCCGCCTTTTCGACGAGTCGGTCTGGCGGGCGAGCTGCTTGCACTGCGGTGTGTTGCGCAGCGATTTCGTGAATAGGAAATATTCGTAGCAGCCGTGATCAAGCTGCGACTGCGACTGATCGACGACCCGTTCAAGCTGGCGAATTTCGTTCTCGATCCGCGGCAGGTCGTTCTGCGACTGACCGTTCTTCTGGTTCTCCTGCACCAGCCGCTGTTCGAGCTGCAGGCAGATCGGATTGCGATTGGGAGACCACGTGGACGCCGACGGCGGCGCTCCTGGAGCCATCGGCGCGCCCGGTTGCGCGGGCGGGGCGGGATAGCCGGGCGCAGGCCCTCCTGGCGGCGGGACCGGCGCGGGCGGCGGCTGACGGTAAACTGGTTCCTGCGGGACGGGCGGACGATCGCTCTCTTGCTCCCGGTCGTCGCCTCCGCCGCCGCCGAACGGCCACCAGCTTTGCGCCGACGCGACTTCCGTCACGAACATCAAGGCAAGCGCCATCGCGACCAGCGCAAGCAAGGTCCGCGCAACGGCAATTTGGATTGATCTTCCCTGGCTCACGCCTGCTCCCGACGCCTTCTTGACGGATCGCGCGGTGAGGCCCGAAGGCGCTCCGGATCCGCACGTTCCGAAGCCTAAGCAGCGATTTGCTAGCCGGTCAATTGGGAGCAATTGAGACAGGAAGCGTTTTGCGAGGCGAATCAGTGGCTTGACGGATCGGCTAAGAAACGCATAAGGCCGCGCTGCCAACTTATCCCCGCGCTATTTCGCTGTGGCATACTTGGCGGCATAGATGTGAAACGCAGACGACGGACGAGGATCGGCTTTGGCGCTCAAACTTTACAACACCCTGACCCGGCAGAAGGCCGACTTCGTCCCGCTCGATCCGGAAAACGTCCGCATGTATGTTTGCGGGCCGACGGTCTACGACTACGCCCACATCGGCAACGCCCGCCCGGTAATCGTGTTCGATCTGCTGTTCCGGCTGCTGCGCTACATTTTCGGCCCGGATCACGTCACGTATGTCCGCAACATCACGGACGTCGACGATAAGATCAACGCCCGCGCCGCCCGGGATTACCCCGATTTGCCGCTGAACGACGCCATCCGCAAAGTCACGGAAGCGACCGAAGCGCAGTTCCACAAGGACATCGCTGCGCTGGGCGTCTTGCCGCCGACTTACGAACCGCGCGCGACGGAATACATCCGCCGCCCCGAAGGCGGCGAGGACATGATCTCGCTGATCGACACGTTGGTCCGCAACGGCCATGCGTATGTCGCCGAAGATCACGTCCTGTTCGACGTCGCGTCGATGCCAGACTACGGCCGCCTGTCGAACCGCTCGCTCGACGAGATGGAAGCGGGCGCCCGCGTCGAAGTCGCGCCCTACAAAAAGGGCCCCATGGACTTCGTGCTGTGGAAGCCGTCGAAGCCCGGCGAACCGGCGTGGCCGTCACCCGCGGGCATTACCACTCCGGGACGCCCCGGTTGGCACATCGAATGCTCGGCGATGGCGGGAGCGCTGCTCGGACCCGTGTTCGACATTCACGGCGGCGGCATCGATCTGACGTTCCCGCACCACGAGAACGAGATCGCGCAATCGCGCTGCGCGCATAACACGTCGGTCATGGCCAACGTCTGGATGCACAACGGCTTCCTGCAGGTCGAAGGCGAGAAGATGTCGAAAAGCCTCGGCAACTTCATCACCATTCGCGAGCTGCTGAATGATGGCTGGCCGGGTGAAGTGCTGCGTTTCAATATGCTGCGCACGCACTATCGTCAGCCGATTGACTGGACGAAGAAGGGGCTGGAGGAAAGCCAGAAGATTTTGGCCGGGTGGTTCTCGCTGGAGGATGTCATCACGTCAGATCGTGATGCGATAGCACCTGCGGTCGCCG
>JBEVLH010000074.1:0-8508 GCA_040509255.1 Hyphomicrobium sp.
AACGAGGAAGTCATCCAAGAGCTGTATGCCGCGTCCGAGGGGCATCGCACGGACATTAACAAGGTCGTCTCCCTCTTTGCTCCCGAGGGATATATGCGCGATATGTCTTCTGGCGTCGAATTCCACGGCAAGGAGATCGGCGACTCGATCGCTGGATTCAGGCATTCCTTTCCAGATGTCCACCGCGAGATATTCAGCCTTTACGTTGCGAAGAGCGTTGTGATCGTCGAACTTGCCATCCGCGGAACGCACCGAGGCGAGCTCACTCTGCCGTCGGGCTCGCTCGCTCCGACGGGACGGTCGATCGACGTCCCAAGTTGCGATGTCTTCCATCTCGCAAGCGGGAAGATCACATCGTTTCACTGCTACAGGGAAACGTCCGTCATGCTGCAGCAACTCGGACTTGAGGCTGCCTGATTCGCCGCCCACCTAAGATCCGGTCTTAGACCGAAGGAGCGTATCGATGAACATTGAAGAGAATGTGCAGACAGTCAAGGATTTTTTCGAAGCGCTGGGTAGCGGCGACAAGCATGCCCTCCTCGCGGTAACTGCGAAAGATATCGAGTGGATCATCCCGGGAAGCGACTGGCCGCTGGCCGGGACGCACCGAGGTCACGACGGGTTGTCGAAGCTGCTTCAGACGGCTTCCGAGAGTGTTGAGACGTCGTTTCCGAAGCCTCCTGAGTTCGTCGCGCAGGGCGACCAGGTCATGGTGATCGGCTTCGCTAAGGGAACGGTAAAGGCCACGAAAAAGACGTTCGAAGACTATTTCGTCTTTGCGATCACCGTCCGAGACGGCAAGCTGACGAGGATTCGTGAGTACGTGGATACGCAAGCGCTGGCGCGAGCCGCGTCGACCTAGGCGCAACAGCAGTTGTAGGTTGTAGATACGCCCGCCGGACGAAGCGGGTCGCTGCGTCGGCGGACAGGATGTTCATCCCGTTCTGACATCCAACGATGAGGTGATCATGACGACCAGACCCCGAATTGCGATCCTTGTGGGCTCGACCCGCCGCGGGCGGTATGCCGATAAGGCCTCATCTTGGATGCTCAAACAGGCCCGTGCGCGTGGCGACATGGACGTGGAGCTTCTCGACCTTCGCGATCATCCGCTGCCTTTCTTCGATGAGAAGGGACCGCTCACCTCGACATCGAGCGAGAATCCTGCGGCACTTCGCTGGCAACGGGCACTTGCCACGTTCGACGGCTTCGTCTTCGTGGTCGCCGAGTACAATCACTCAATCCCCGGCGTTTTGAAAAATGCACTCGACTACGCCTACAAAGAGTGGGGACGAAAGCCCTTCACCGCTATCGGCTATGGAGGAAACGGTGCCGGGCGCGCGGTCGAGCAACTGCGCCTGATCGCTGTGGCGCTGGCCATGGTCTCCACCGCGACCTCGGTGCACATTGGCGGCGCCGATTTTATGCTGACCTCTCCCATGGGCGGCGACCAGCCCATCGAGCGCATCGAGTCTGGCGTGCTCTCGGCGACGAAGACGGCTTTGGATGAGTTGGTTTGGTGGGCGCACGCGACGATGGCGGCGAGAGCGTCAGGAAGTTGAGGGTGCTGACACCCGGGCAATGCGCCATCCGACACAGTGGTGACGAATCCCGTTCCGCGGCGAGAGGTTCGGCTGCCTTCGTTGCTAACGTGCGTTCGTCATACGACGGCCTCCATCGTCGGCAACGTTTCACGACGTGGGGGTCGTTCCGAGCCGCGCGTTGAGCGGCAAGGGCTGATGAGCCGTCAGAACGCTTCTGAGCAGCGCAACGCCTATGCCACCGATGTCCCACATCGACAGGGTGAGAAAGGGTCTTCGCATGACCACGCACGCAATCATAGGCACAGGCAAAGCCGCTCGCGCCCTTGCCGTCCTGTTTCACCGGCAACGGTTACCCGTCATGATCGCCAGCCGCCGGGGCGTCGATCATGCTGCGGCAATGATCAAGGACCTTGATGCCTGCGTGACGGCGGCGAGCATGCTTGAAGCATTCAGCATGGATGTGATTTTTTTCGCCGTCCCGTTCCCGGCATTCGAAAGCGTCGCGTCCCTTTATCCGTTTTGGGAGGGCCAGGTAATCGTCGATATGACCAATCGGTGCGCTGCCCCAGGCGCCGTCGTCGAGGAAAGGGAAGCCGGGCTGTCCTCGTCCGAGCTCAATGCACGTTTCGTGCGCGGAGCGAAGCTGGTGAAAGCCTTCAATTCGATTCCGGTCGATCTGCTGCTGCAACCCGTGCGAGCGGATGGATACCGTCGGGCACTGTTGGTGTGCAGTGATGCCCCAGAGGCAAGCTGTGTCGTGGCGGAGCTGGCGTTTCGGCTTGGCTTTCTTGCGGTGGAACTGGGCTCCTTGGCGGCGGGTGACCGGGTTGCTCAGTTAGCCAGCGGACTCAGCCTCGAGGCGTTTATTAAGCATCGCCGTAATCCCGACAGCTGACGGACGGCCGGTGCGCAGCCTCGACGGCGCGTTGCCTTTTCGGCCACACGCTGCCTTACGGAAGGGAAAAACGCACGGCCGACGCATGGATACGACCGGCGGCGAAACCTAGCCGATTTACGCCGGTAGTCCCGACGCGAAAGGTCACGCTGCCACGCGATCGGATGTCACCTTTTCGTGGTCTTCGTGGGCATGCCTTAACGCGCATTGCCCGGTTCCATTCACTGGCTCCATGCAAGTGACCAGCCTACCATCTTCGTGGAGTTGAGTGCCGACGTCACACTATCTCAGCAGCTCACGAACGGTCTGCCCTATCACGTCGGATAGGGGGACACCCCCACACTCCAGGAAACCGTGCATGGGCGAGATCCGCTTGAGTAGCCTCGATGGCATCACTGCTGTGGTCGGGTCTGTTGGGAGCCGAGCACGCACGCGTCTGCACGGCTCGATCAACACCGTCTTGGAGTGAGGCTGGCATGCTCGTCTTAATTAGCGGCGGCACCGGTCACGTCGGTTCGTACGTCATCGCCGACCTCATCGCAGCCGGTCCCGAAGTGGTCGCTCTGGCAAGGTCAGACGCATCTGCCGCAGCGGCATCCTCGCTTGGCGCCATACTTCATCGTGGAGACGTTGCCGATCTCGACGGGCTCGAAGCGGGAGCGGTCGAGTCCAACGGCGTGATCCACCTCGGCCACCGGCCCGACCTGCTTCCGTCAGGCGGAATCACTGCCCTGGCCGAGTCAGAGGTCGCGATTGTCCACGCGTCCTGCCAGGCGCTGGCGGGTACGGACCAGCCACTGGTCGTTGCAGGAAGTATCGCCACACTCGTGAACGTGGGCAGGGGGGTCCCTCTCGGCGTGCTGGTCGGACGGGGCAGGCCGGCGATTAAGAAAGATCCCGCGCTTCCCAGTGGACCGAACGACGTGGGCTACCTGGTGGCGCGCAATAGCGTGGAACGCGCCATCGTGAATCTGGCCGGGCAGGGCGTTAGATCCTCGGCCGTGCGCAGTGCAACGGGCGCCTGCAGTTGGTCGCGCTCGCAAGAACAAGGGGTTTTGCCGGTTATCCAGCAGGCGGCACGAACCGGTACCCCGCCGTGCACGTGCGTGGCCTTGCCCTTTCGTACCATCTGGCGTTTGAAAAAAGGGGACGCCGGCAAAACCTGGCACGCGATCGGCGAGGAGGGCATTCCGTCTCGCGACATCGCCCGGGCCATCGCCACCCGTCTGGGGATATCGGCCATGAGCATCCCCGCGGCCGAACTGATGCTGCCCGGCTACTTCGGGATGCTCGCGGCCGTGGCGCGCCCGTGTACACCGCTGCCGGGCGTACAGCCCGTCGCCGTCGTAATCCGTCCAGAAAAGGCGCATTCCTCGATCCACAAGGAGAAGACACATGAGCACTATCAGCATCATCGGCGCAGGAAAGATGGCCTCGGCGGTTGCCGGCCGCATCGCGAAGGCCGGGCACACCGTCCAGATGATCAACCGCGATCCCAACAAAGCGCGCGCGCTGGCCGACAAACTCGCCCACGGAGCGACCACCGGAACCTATGGCGACGCACCGGCGGGCCATCTGGTGATTCTCGCCGTGCCGTACTCCGGTGTGGCATCGGTGGTGACAGATTTTGGTGAGGCCCTCGACGGCAAGGTAGTCATTGACATTGCCAACCCAGCTGCCCCCGACCTCTCGGGCCTGGTTACGCCGTACGGCAGCTCCAGCGCGCAGGAGACCGCCAAGGCCCTTCCCGCCGGCGCACACGTTGTGAAGGCGTTCAATACGATCTTCGGCCATGTGCTGGCCAAGGGCGGGCGCCTCGATGCATTCATTGCAGGCGACGATGCCGGGGCCAAGACGGACGTCGCGACGCTGCTTGAAAGCCTCGACTTGTGTCCGCTCGACGTCGGCGGCCTGAACATGGCTCAGACGCTTGAGGCACTCGGCCTCATGATGATCGGACTCGCCAAAAACGGTGCGGGTTCCTGGGATATCGCTATGAAAGTTGACATGGGCTAAAGCCTCGGCGCGACGTTGTTTTTGTCGACACGCAGAGGCCGGCACGGTCCCGCAGGTAGGCCACTTCGGCCGCCTTCGTGCCGAATGCCAAGGGACTGGGCAAAGTACGCGGGTATCGGGGCATGAACCTGAAATGCCCCTCACAACATCACTACATCGTGAACGGAGAAAGTCATGAAACAGCTAGACGGTAAGATCGCAGTGATCACGGGCGGATCGAGCGGTATCGGCCTGGCCACCGCCAAACGCTTCATCGAAGAAGGTGCGCATGTAGTCATCACGGGCCGACGAGAGGAAGAACTGAAGCAGGCCGCAGCTACGTTAAAGGGAAACGTCACCACGGTCGTGGGCGATGTGGCCCGCGTGGAAGATCTGGATCGGCTCTTTGCCGTCGTGAAAGAGAAGCATGGTCATATCGATGTGCTCTTTGCCAATGCCGGCGCCGGCAGGGTCGCGTCGTTGCAGGCAGCGACCGAGGAACATTTCGACCAGACCTTCGACGCGAATGTCAAAGGCACGTTCTTCACTGTGCAGAAAGCCCTTCCTCTTCTCAAGGATGGCGCCTCGATTATCGTGACCTCTTCGGTCACGAACGTGTTGGGCGCCCCGGGATTCAGCGCTTATGCCGCCAGTAAAGCGGCTGTGCGCAACTTCGTGCGTGCTTGGACCATGGAACTGAAAGACCGAAAGATCCGCGTCAACTGCGTAAGCCCCGGTCCGACCGAGACGGGGGCTTTGCAAAAGACGACGGGCCTTAACGACGAACAAGCCAAGCAAGCGGCCGCCGAGTACGCGGCTCAGATTCCCATGGGACGCTGGGGCAAGCCCGAGGAGATCGCGGCTGCCGTCGCGTTTCTCGCCTCCGATGACAGCTCGTTCATCACGGGTATCGATCTCCCCGTCGACGGCGGCTTGGCGCAGGTCTGATGCGGAACGTGATCTGCCTCGTGGCCAGATAAGCTAGACAACGACCGGGTGAGGGAGCTTCCCAGGGAACCTCCCTTGCTTCGACCCCCTTTGGTTTTCTGCCGAGCGCGCGACGCACTAAACGACATCAACAGGACGTAGCCAGCGCCATCTATTAACGGGGCGATTCATTCGATATGCGGCCCGGCAAACGTGGCGCTGGTGGTCGCCCATGGCGACAAGCGAGTTCGCGTCATAGCGCGTAAGCCCGCACCGCAGCCTATTCCCGCTCCGCTAGTCGCATACGACGCATATGCTGATGAGGCGGCGCACCGAACATCCGTCGATACTCGCGGCTGAATTGTGATGGCGAGCCGTAACCGACTGCGTAGCCAGCAGAAGCTGCATCTTTGCTCTCCGAAAGCATGATTTGCCGCGCTTTCTGCAGACGAATCTGCTTTTGATACTGCAGTGGACTCATCGCAGTCAGCGCCTTGAACTGCCTATGAAGAGATGCCGGACTCATACTCGCCAGCCGCGCCAGAGCATCGATACGCAACGGCATCGCATAGTTATGGCGAATCCAGTCAATGACTTTGAGCACCTGTGGTTGCCGGCTTTCTACAAGGGCAATCTGGCGCACGAGGGCAGATTGTTGTCCAGTGAGGAGACGATAGTAAATCTCGCGCAGGATTAGGGGGGCTAGTGGAGCGACATCCGAAGGAGACTCCAGCAGGCGCAGAAGCCTCACAAATCCCTCCAGCAATTGGGGGGAACGAGGCCCCACGGCAATCCCACGATGCATGCCCCTCTCTTCGTTCCCATTCGGCAAGTCCGACGCCACTTCTGCCAGCACCTTTAGGTCAAGTACAAGCGCCACAGCCAAGTAAGGATTATCTAGTGTGGCATCAGTTACCCGCGCTGAGATCGGTAGATCGACAGAACTAACTAAGTATTTGCCTGTGTCATAGTTAAGGGTCGAGTTTCCTACAACGACCTGCTTGCTGCCTTGCACAATCATACAGACCATGGGTGCATAGAGGCCGACAGTCATACAAGACGAAGTAGTCGCGGAACGCGCAAGAGTGAGGCCGGGAACCGGTGTCGGTCGAAAAGGATCCGCAGCCTGCCGCATCAGCATGAGGCGCAGTTCTGACAGCAGGCGCTTTCCTCGTTCGTCCGCTTCCGTTGAACTTATTGGCTCCGCAACCGTATGCAAGGTGATCGCCTCGATCAGAGAGTATCGTGCAAGAACCGTGTCGTTTCAGACTACCGCTTTCTCCGCTCTTCCGCTTACCTTGAAGCGAGCAATGGGGGAGGGCGTGAGCTATGAAACAGAAGACCGGGATGGGGCGAATGCGCAAAAAAAACGATGAAAAGGGGACAGCCTCGGCGCCTCGGCAGACCGTAATAGTCACCGGCGGCAACTCTGGCCTGGGATACGGCTGCGCGAGCGCATTGCTCTGCGCATCACCGGCGTGGCACGTGATCATCGCCTGCCGCGACTCGGGGCGTGCGCAGGAGGCGGTTGAAGTGCTGCGTAAATCAGCGCGCCCCGGGGCTAAAGTCGAGGCAATGGCTCTTGATCTTGCGTCGCTTGAATCGGTGCGGTCGTTCGCATCGAAACTGGGCGACAGGCTGAAGGGGGATATTCCTCCTCTACACGGCCTTGTCTGCAACGCCGCTACGCAAGGCGCACGGACGTTCACCGCTGATGGGTTCGAGTCGACCTTCGGCGTGAGCCACCTCGGTCATTACCTTCTAGTCAAACTGCTGCTGCCATTGATGGAAAAGCCGGCGCGAATCGCTATCGTCGCCAGCGGCGTCCATGATCCCGCAGAGCTGGCAAAGGTGCCTGCAAGCATGGCAGTTCCGGCGCCTGCGTGGAATTCGCCAACGGCTCTCGCCAAGGGCGACCTTGGCCCTGCCGCGGCGAACGATAATGCAGCAGCGGATCGTGGCCGAAGATATTCGACCACAAAGCTTGCAAATGTCTACTTTACCTACGGCTTGGCACTTCGTCTCCCCGAAGGCGTCACGGCCAACGCGTTTGATCCCGGCTTGATGCCTGGGACCCGGCTCGCCCGTGAATACCCGGCGACCGTCCGGTTTGCATGGCACAACATTCTGCCAAGATTGATTCCACTCTTGCGATTGGTCTTGGTGAAGAACATTCACACACCTGAAGAGTCCGGAAAGGCGCTAGCGCGCCTCATCGTCGATCCCGCACTGGCCTCAACGAATGGGAAGTATTTCGAAGGACTTCGTGAAATCCCTTCGTCGGCGGAGTCGTACGACAAAGACGCAGCCGAGGACCTTTGGCGGGAGAGTTCGACCCTTACCGGGATTGAGCGGCATCCCTAAGGGGAACATGAAACCAAACGAATCGCGGTTGCGGGCACTTGATCCCGAGGAGCGCTTCGCGCTCAGGCAACTTTGCTCGATGCACCACCAATGCGGCGACACTTTTTTTAAACGATACATTAACTTAGGTCGCCGTTTGCGGCTTTATCGCATTCCTCGGTTGACCATCGGCATCAGGTCAGGTGACCGTAAAAACGCTCCAGATAACAGCAACTCCTAATTGTACATAATATACATTATGCGAAGTGTTATTCGGGATAGCTACCAGGCCGCCCCGTCGTATCCCTGGCATCACGGCCTCAAGAAACGATAAGCAATGCGGTCCGTCCTGCCCTTGATGGCCCCATCGAACACCTTGATCGAGTGCGCATCCTCGTCGTTCGCAAGAAGCCTGCTTTCCTCGTCCAGGACGAAGCCAGCCGCCTGGACCTCTTCGCGAACAGTTGCCGGATCGATGCGGTGCAGCGACTTGGTGTCGTCGGTGCCTGTTCCTGACGCGGCGGCATGGTCCACGATGACGTAGAACCCGCCGGGCTTGAGCCGCTCGAAAACGACCCGATTGAACTCGGCCGCCGTCGCACCTCGTTTACCGACCAGTGGCGTATGGAGGTCGTGGTAGAACAAATGCAGCCAGAGGACGTCCGCTGGCTCCGTGACGTCCTGAATCGAGACCAGGTCCGCCGAGACGGCTTCCACGTTCGTCCGCCCCGGCTCGTCCGCAAGCGCCCGCATGCGGTCGAGCGCATCGGCCTTTATGTCGATGATCTCGGTCGGCACGAAGCT
>JBEVLH010000075.1:0-3002 GCA_040509255.1 Hyphomicrobium sp.
AACGCTTCGGCGGCTACCGCCCGGTACGCAGTGACTGGCACGATAGTAACGCCAGCCTGCGCCAACGCCGCCTCCAGGTCGAACGCAAGATGATCGCCTCGAAGGTAGATTGGACGCTTCCCAATTTTGGCTCCTTTAGATGTCAGCAGGGGCACAAGATCCCGAGCCCGGCCGGCGCCTTCGACAATGTTCTGGAAACCAGCCACGCGAGCGGCTGCGGCTGTGCCCGGACCGACCACGTAAAGCGGAAGCTTTTGGACCAAAGGAAGTTCTACCAAAGACCTTGCAATCACCGACAGCGCATTGCCGCTCGTGGCGATCAAAGCCGTCGCGCCATCCATGTCGTCCGGCGCGATTTCGTTCGGCACAATCTCCATGAGCGGCGCAAGCGAGACCTTGCAGCCCAACGCCTCGATTCGTGACTTCAGCGGCTCGGCATCTTCCGCGGGACGCGTAACGAGCACATGCATCAGACGTTCGAACGTAGAAGGATGGCGGGATCGGCTTTGCTTAGGATTTCGTCGGCTGCGGAAAGCCCCAGCTCGCGGGCATCACCGACGTTGCCGCGTCGAATAACATCGTAACATTTGACGCCATCGGGCGAGAGCAGCTGGCCCCGGAACTGCAGTTCGTCACCCTCGACCGTCCCGTACCCGGCAATCGGTGTTCGGCACGAGCCTTCAAGCCGCTCGAGGAACGCCCGCTCGGCCGCCACCGCCCACGCCGTTTTCGTATCGTTCAACGCCGCGATGATTGGAACGATTGCGGCGTCGCCATCACGAATTTCGAGCCCGATGACGCCCTGCGCGACGGCAGGCAGCATATGCTCGGTCGAAATAGGCGACGTGACGCGCTCTCGAAGTTTGAGCCGGTTCAGCCCGGCAACAGCGAGGAACGTCGCTTCCGCGACACCGTCTTCAAGCTTGCGCAATCGCGTCTGCACGTTGCCACGGAAATCGACGACCCTCAGATCCGGTCGGGCGTGAAGCACCTGCGCCTTTCGTCGCAATGACGATGTTCCGACCACTGCATTTTGAGGCAGCGCCGTGAACGTCTCATGCCGCACCGAAATGAAGGCATCGCGCGCGTCCTCGCGCGGCAGAACCGCTTCGATGACAAGCCCGTCGGGCAAAACCGTCTGCATGTCCTTCATGGAGTGCACCGCCACGTCGATATCGTTGGCGAGCAGCGCTTCTTCGATTTCCTTGGTGAACAGCCCCTTCCCGCCGATTTCAGACAGCGGCCGGTCGAGCACCCGGTCACCTGTAGTTTTGATGACCTGAATCGTTACTGCGTCCTCCGGCAGCCCATGCGCGGCGACAATTCGGTCTTTCACTTCATGCGCCTGGGCGAGTGCCAGAGGCGAGCCTCGGGTCCCGATGCGGATGCGGGTCGCTTGCAAAAAGGTTTCTCCGGATGCTAGGCGGGGGCTCGGGCCCAAATGCCGATAAGTGTTGGCGGTAATTCGGGCGACAGTAATGCTCCAAAGAGGCGCGGATTCCAACCTCGCGCCGGCAAGTTCCTGAACAGATGTTTGAACCTCCCGATTCTGCGGCTTCTTCCGCGCTCGTGCTCGGTATCGAGACGAGTTGCGACGAGACCGCCGCCGCAATTGTGGCCCGCACCCCGGCGGGGGAGGGCCGGATTTTGTCGAATGTGGTGCTGTCGCAATTCGACAAACACGCGATCTATGGTGGCGTCGTTCCGGAGATCGCGGCCCGCGCCCATGCCGAAAGCCTTGACCGCCTCGTGAAGATCGCCCTGGACGAGGCAAGCGTAAGTTTAACCGACCTCGCTGGAATAGCGGCCGCGACCGGTCCTGGCCTCATCGGCGGCCTGATCGTCGGTGCAACCACGGCCAAGGCGCTTGCGCTCGCAACGCGCCGTCCCTTCATTGCCGTCAATCATCTTGAGGCTCACGCCCTGACCGTCGGCCTGACCGACAACGTCCGCCCGCCCTATCTGATGCTCCTGGTATCGGGCGGCCACACGCAATTGCTCCTCGTCGAGGACGTCGGGCGCTACCGGCGGCTGGCGACAACGATTGACGACGCACTTGGCGAAGCCTTCGACAAAACCGCCAAGCTGCTCGGATTGCCGATGCCCGGCGGCCCATCGGTCGAAAAAACAGCCGTTCACGGCGACGGCAAGCGGTTCAACCTGCCCCGACCAATGAAAGGTAGAGAAGACCCGCACTTTTCGTTCGCCGGATTGAAAACAGCGGTCAGACACGCGGCGACCGCGATCACCCCACTTTCGACCCAGGATATCGCCGATCTCTGCGCATCGTTCGAGGCGGCCGTCTGTGACAGCGTTGCCGACCGCGTGCGTCTCGCCATGCGCAATGTCCTGGTGGACCTCCCTGATCCAGGGCATCGACCGTTTGTCGTGGCGGGCGGCGTCGCTGCCAATGAATCCCTCAGGGCCGCCCTTGTCGATATTGCCCGCGAGTACAATTTCTCCTTCCACGCTCCACCCTTCGATCTTTGCGGTGACAACGGTGTGATGATCGCCTGGACGGGGGCGGAGCGCCTGGCGCGCGGTTTGAGGGATCCGCTAGATTCGCCGGCCAGACCGCGTTGGCCGCTCGATGCCGATGCGCCGAAAGCCATCGGCGCAGGCGTCAAGGCGTAGGCGAAGCAGACGGCGACGGCTCGTGCTAGAAGTCATCGACTGACGATTCCGGGGGCGGATGTGCAAATACGTTCGGTTAGTGTTGTCGGCGGCGGTGCGTGGGGAACGGCCCTCGCGCAGACGCTCGCGCATGGCGGCACATCCGTCGAGCTGTGGGCGCGCGAGCCCGAGGTTATCGACGACATCAACGCGCGTCATGTCAACCGCACGTTCCTGCCGGGTGTCGAGCTTAGTCCCTCCATTCGCGCCACCGGTGATCTTGGAAACGTCGCGCATGCCGATGCCATTCTTGCCGTCGTTCCCGCCCAGCATCTCCGCGATGTGATGGCCAAACTCTCCAAGCAGATCGCCCCCGATACGCCCGTCAT
>JBEVLH010000076.1:0-4391 GCA_040509255.1 Hyphomicrobium sp.
TCCAGCGCGCCCGTGCCCGCCAGATGGCGGCCCTACGCCAGCAGCAAGCCGCCGCCGCACAGGCAGCAGCAGCCCAGGCAGCAGCCGCCCAGGCCGCCGCCGCAAACGCCGCGCCGCAAGTGACGGACGCGACTGTTGCGAAGAAGGCCGACCGCCTCCCCTCGACCGGCGATGCTGCGCCGACGACGACCTCGACCACCACGCAGACGACGACGATCGAAAAGACCCCGGCAGTCGCGAAGACCGCCGACGCCACCACCACCCAAGCGACCTGCCGCAAATATTCGGCAGCGGCTGACAGCCTGATCGATATGCCCTGCGACTAAGGGCGAGCAGTACAGACAGCTTAGCGGCTCCCCCGTCTTCGTCCGGGTGGGGCCGCAAGTGTTTTGAAGAGGCCCGGACAAAGCCAAGGCCAAGCTACCGCGTCATCCGCCGTTCGTATTGGGCCGCGCGACGTGTTCCGGCCGGGACAGCGCCTCCCGCGTATCTCGCGCACAAACCCATTATCGAAACCCAGGAGGGCAGCCATGCTCAAGATCGCAACGCTCATCGCCACGCTTGTCGCCGCCGGTGCCTTCGCATCGCATGCCGAAGCCCATGGACGAGGCAACTTCTACGCCAGTTCCTTCTTCAGAAACCAGGGCCGCCCGCACCATCTGTCGCCCTGCGAAATCGAAAAGCGCCGCCGCTTTGAAGCGCTTCAGATGGCCCAGCAGCGCCGACTCGCCCAGATGCGCGGCGCCCAGGCAGCAGGAGCCAGACGTGCCCGCCTTGCCGCAGCGCAACAGAACAGTGCGGTGGCTCCCGCTGTGAAGCAGTCCGCACCCGCGGGGCAAACCTCAGGCGTGGCGGTGGCCAAGAAGAGCGACCTGCAGCCGGCCGGCAACACGACAACCGCGACCAAGACAGCCGCCGCAGACACGGTTTCGACCACGAAAACTGCTTCAGCCGCCCAGGTCTGCCGCAAATATTCGGCTGCTGCCGACGGCCTGATCGACGTCCCATGTGAATAGGATGACTTCTGACCATCACTGGACGACGTATAGTGTCAACCATTTTACGGCAGACCCGCCGTTAACACGCAAATTGACGAGCGCCCCGGTTGCTATTGAGGCCTGACTGCGGCACCAATGGCGAACCGGATCGCTTCATCTTAGGGGAGACGTTCGTGTTCAAAATAACATCTGCGATTGTAGCGGCAGCTATCGTTGCCGGAGCCTTCGCATCGGACGCCAACGCCCGTGCGGGAGGCAGCTTCTACGCCAGCCCGTTCTTCAGAAATCAGGGCCGCCAACCGACCATCGAGGTCGCGCCTCTGTTCGGATCGAGTAGGCGCGACAGCGAGGCGGCCGCGGCACGCGCTCGCGCCCGGAGAATAGAAGCGGCGAGGCAAGAGGCTGCAAGACAGGAAGCTGCGAGACAGGCGGCAGCCGCCCGGCGTGCTCGCCAGCTCGAGCAGCAGCGCGAGGCTGCAGCCAGAGACGCCGCCAAGCAAGCCGCCGACAAGAACGTGACGATAGTTCCTCGTACGGCCGCTGCCGCAACCGCGACCACGGCGGCGGCGACCACCGCCGCAGCGACGACGGGATCGACAGACGACGCGCCGGCCGCGAAGAGAGGCGATCGTCTGCCGACCGCCGATACGTCTTCGCCCACGACGACCGCGCCGACAACAACCGCATCGACCACGACGAGCTCGACCACGACCGCTGCTGCGACCGGAACGACGTCATCGACAACCGAGCCCGTAGCGGAGCCGGCCCGCGTCTGCCGCAAGTACTCGGCCGCCGCCGACGGTCTCGTCGACACACCCTGCGACTGACGCACCTCGCGACCGTCGGACGCGCCATGGCGGTATCCTATGGCGCGTCGCATGCCGCTCTGATTTATCCGACCTCGCGCGCCGCTCCGGCGCGCGGATGAATTCGAGCACGAGGTAACCCACATGAGCACGACACCGCGCCCGGCAGGGCGTTTTGGCATTCGCGTCGGCGAAGCCCTCGTGGCCGGCGGACCGCCCGGGACCGCAGCCGAGCCTGAAGTTGCGATCGGCGAGTTGGATGGCCCCTTCGGCACCGCCTTCGCCACGCTTCTCGGCGATCAGGTAAAAGGCCACAGCCGCGTGCTGTCGCTTTTGAACACCGACGTTATGGTCCGGCCGCCGACCATCTGCGTCAGCAAGGTCACCGTCGACAACGAGCGCTACACCAACATCTTGATGGGCACCGTCCAGTACGCGACCGCGATGGGCGTTTTGGATGCCGTCCGCGCCGGCGATCTGCCGAAGGACAAGGTCAACGATCTTGGCATCATCGTTTCGCTCTGGCTGAGCCCGGTTGTGTCGACGATCGACAAACTCGATCACAAAATCCTGTTCGACATTCACCGCAAGGCGACGGCGCTGGCTATTCACAAGGCCATGACCTTCGAGCCCTCGATCGACTGGCTTCTCGAGAACCAGGACAAGATCATCCACAAATACTTCGAAAAAGGCCTCAAGGGCGAAGTCTAAGCTTCCCGACATCCTCGGCGGTCGACGCCATTCCCGCGTACGGCCGAGGAGGACGATTCCCCTCCCCTTTGCGGGGAGGAGTTCGGGGAGTGGGATGATCGAAGCGCAGCGTCTCGGCTTGACCGGATGCCTTCGTCGGGATCACGGCGCCGAGCTAAAATTCTCGACCCGTCATGGCCGCGAAGGCAGCCATCCAGGCCACGATCCTTAGCCGCGCTCAGCCAGGCATCGCGCCCGGATTACTTTGCCAACTCTTCCTTCACCTTCGCGGCGAGCTGCGGCAGCGAGAACGGCTTCGGGAGGAAAGCGAAATCGTCCGAGCCCATCGACTCGCGGAAGGCCTCGTTCGGATACCCCGACACGAAAATCACCTTGATCGACGGATTGCGCTTTCTCATTTCCTTGAACAGCGACGGCCCGTCCATCTCCGGCATCACGACGTCGGAGACGACGATGTCGATCTTCCCTTCATTTGCGGCCATGATCTCGAGCGCTTCCACACCGTCTGCCGCTTCGAGCACCTGATAGCCCTGGCGCTTCAGTGCGCGCACCGCGAACTGCCGAACCTCGACTTCGTCCTCGACCAGCAGTACGCGTCCCGTCCCGGTGAGGTCCGTCGCCTTCAGCTGTTTATTCGCCGACGCGATCGTCTGGGGCAGCGCTGTCTCGACGTCGTCACTGTCCTCGACCGCGAAACGCGGCAGGAAGACCTTGAACGTCGTGCCCTTGCCGATCTCGCTTTCGGGCAAGATGAATCCGCCCGACTGCTTGACGATGCCGTAAACCGACGCAAGTCCGAGGCCCGTTCCCTTGCCCACGCCTTTGGTCGTGAAGAACGGCTCGAAGATCTTCTCCATGACCTCGGGGCTCATGCCCGTGCCGGTATCCGCGACTTCGACCAGTACGTATTCGCCGGGCGTAAAGCCCACGACGTCGCGCATCTTCTGGCTTTCGCGCTCGGTCACGTTGCGCGACTTGATCGTCACCTTGCCGCCCGTCGGCATGGCATCGCGAGCGTTGCGAACGAGATTGAGAATGACGTTGAACAGCTGGTTGCCGTCTGCCTTCACGTACCAGAGATCGCGCTCGGCCTGGATCTTGAGCTCGATCTTCTCGCCGACCGCGGTCTTCAGGATGGCCTTCGATTCCGTCGTCAATTCGCCGAGGTCGAGAACCGTCACCTGCTGCGTCTGCTTGCGCGAGAAGCCAAGCAGATTTGCAACGAGGCTGGCGGCGCGATTGGCAGCCGACTGAATGTTCTTGATGTCGCGATACGCAGGATCGCTTGGCCGATGCGTCTGCAGCAGCAGGTCGGAAAACCCGATGATCGCCGTCAGCACGTTGTTGAAGTCGTGCGCGATGCCGCCCGCGAGATTGCCGACCGCTTCCATCTTCTGCGCCTGCGCGACGCGGCCTTCGAGCGCTTTCTGCTCGGTCGCGTCCAAAACGTAGAGCGACACCGCCGCTCCGCCTTGCACGGCCGCCAGCGGCGACACATAGACTCGGCGCGTGAATTGCTTGCTGTCGCCGGCCGTGATCTCGATCGGTTGAATATTGCCGCGACCCGCCAGAGCCTCTGACAGACCGGCATCGATCAGCACGCGCTCTTCCGGCTCGGCGGTCCGGCACAGCGCTTCCGCCGCCAACACGTCCTGCGCTGGTTTGCCATCGAGAACCATCCGCATGAATGCGGTGTTGCAATGAGCGATCCGGCCTTCGGCATCGAGCGCCGCAATTCCGAACGGCGCCGACTGGAAGAACTGCGATCCTCGGACATCCTGCTGTCCGCGATCGACGAGCCCTGTAGTCGTGCGGTTGATCGCCGTCACGGTAAAGCCCTGCTCTGCATGATCACCGAGCGGCTCGACCATCAATG
>JBEVLH010000077.1:0-6009 GCA_040509255.1 Hyphomicrobium sp.
CGACGACGCGCTAAAGCGACCGTCGTTCGAACAAAGAAGCTGTGCGCTCCCGCGCTCAGCTTTTATCATGTGCGAGTGCTAGTTGACCGAGTGATAGGTCTGCAGTCCGTGCTCGGCGATGAGGCTTTGCACCGCGATAATCGCACCGGACATTTGGCGCCGTGTTGCGTAACGCGGCGGGGGTTCGGAAGTGAACACCGACGGAATATTCCGCAGAGCGAGCATCCGACAGAAGGTGACCGTGTCGGGATCTTGCGAATACGGCAACACGACCGCATTGATATTTTTCGCGTCGAGAAGCGTCGACGCCGCCGTCAAATTCCCGACGACATGAGTTTTCGCGCCAGCCGAAATAAACGATTGCCTCAATCCAAACGCGGATTCGCCATTCGGATCGACAACGAGAATAGAAAGATCATTGAGTGACGTCATAGTGGGTACCTTGCGGCGCGATACGGTCGCGCTTTCCGCTTGGAGCAGGGCCAACGGCCGAGCAGTCCCAGGATGACAGCGACGCAGCGGGGCAACGTTGCTGACCGAAATACGAAGACGCCCCGGTGCCGCAAAGCTACGCATTTGCACCTAGTTCAAGCAAGCGGAAGTTTGAAATTTGGGCCAACAATCGTCATTGCATCGCACATTCGAAATGCGGAAAACTTCCTAAAAATTGCACCTAAATCGCGATCGGCATCGGTACCGATGCAACCAACCCATGCTTCATGCAGAGATAAACCAGTTCAATATCTGATTGAACGCTCAGCTTAGATTTTATGGCGTAATGGTGATTGGCGATTGTCTTGGGACTGAGATTAAACGCGCCGGCAATCTCATCGGTCGGTTTCGCATCAAGGATCATTCGCAAAATTTCGAATTCGCGCGGCGTCAAAGCGTCGATGGGCGAGATCTCGTCCATCAAACGGCTCGCCGCGATGATGCGATTGATTTCATCGCAAAGTGCGGTCTTGCCGGCGTGCACCGCGCGGATGGCGCTGACCAGAATGTCGGGAGCACTGCTTTTCGTGATGTATCCGCGCGCTCCGGCGCGAAACGTTTGCTGGGCGTAGGTGGCGTCGGCGTGCATCGTGAAAATCAGGATGTTGGCATGCGCATCGAGCTGCCGGATTTGACGGACGAGATCGATGCCGCCTCGGCCGGGCATTGTAATGTCGATGATCGCAACATCGGGCTTGGATCCCTTGTAGGCGATATAACCCGACTGCGCGTCGGCGGCCTCCGCCACGACTTCGATGCCGTCGTGCTTTTCAATGAGGCGTCGATACCCTTCACGAACGATGGCGTGGTCGTCGACGAGGAGAACGCGGATTTTGCCGCTCATGCCGCCTCCCCGCGCTGACACGGAAATTCGACGCGCAATCCGAAACCGCCCTCCGTCAGCGGACCCGCATCGAATGAGCCGCTGAGCGCCAGAACGCGTTCTCGCATGCCGATCAACCCGACTCCGCCGTAGTCTCCGCGTGTCCGACCGGATGAGGCGCCGATGCCGTCGTCGGTGACGGCGAGTTCGACCTTGTCGCCGTCCGCGCCACTCCCCTGGGTGAGATTTACCCGAACGTGATTGGCATTGGCGTGCTTTGCGGCGTTATTCAGCGCCTCCTGAATGATCCGATAGACGTGTGCCCTCGTCTCGGCGTTGAGCTGCTCGACGTCGCCGTTGGCTTCGATCGAATATCGCGTTTGTCCGTCCGCACTCTTGTTGTGGCCGGCAATCAGGCCCTGCAGGCTCGGCAGCAAGCCGAGATCGTCGATCTCCTGAGGCCGTAGGTACGTCAACGTCTGGCGAAGCGAGATCATCAGGCTGGACGACATGTCTTCGAGTTCCCTCGCAGATGCTGCAAGATCTTTGGCGTCCTGCTGCGCGGCCATTCTCAGGCAGGCCGCGAGCGCGCCGAGCGCACTGAGCTTTTGGGCGATTTCATCGTGGAGTTCGCGGGCGAGGTGGCGTCGCTCGTGCTCCTGCGCGTCGACCAGCTTGCGGGCAAGCTCGGACCGCTCGGCCGACGCCTTTCTAAGATCGCCAGCAAGAGCGTTGAAGACCTCGCTGATGCGATTGATTTCTGACACACGAAATGACGGAAGCCGCGTCTCGTGATCACCCTTGGCAAGCCGGTTGAGGCCGCTGAGGATATCATCCGTTGGACGCAATGCGCGGCCGATCACGACATATGTTACGGCGCAGAGGGCCGCCACGAGAAGCGCAGAGAATCCGAAAAGTGGAGCGATCGTTTTCCAGGTTTCGCCAGCGGTGGCGACAGGATTGAAGCTGGCGACAACGGTGCCCGCCGTCGCGCCGCGATAGGTGACGTCGCGGGCCGCGCGAGCGTATCCCCCGAGCAGAGCCTTAAAGGCTTCAACAAACCAGGAGGGTGTGGGACTGGTGACGTCATCACTGCCGGCGCAGCTCGATCGCATCACCGCTCCGTCGCGGCCAAGCAATTGCACACACTGACCGGGCTGAAGCGCGTAACTCGTGACAAGCTCCCAATCCGGGAAGCGCTTAGGGACATCGAGCGCGGTCGCAATCCGCAAGAGTTGTAAATCAAGCTGACGGCCGACAGATAGCGCGAGCTGCGCATTTTGTGCGCCGGCTTCGCTCGCGATCCGATAGACGGCGATGCCCGAACCCACGAACAAGAAACAAATTGCGACGACGGCGATCCGACGCAAGAGCAGCCACTTCAATCTCATTGCACCCTTCCGCGACGGTCATTCGAGTACGATACGAGACTATCGGGCGGCGATCCTGGTGGGAAGTGAACCCCCTCCCCGATCAGGCAAATTGCCCGGCCGGCATCGGGCAAAGCGCCGTTGTCGCGTATCGCGCCCAGGCCGATGGTTGCAGCCAGGGCGCCGATCGGGCGCTCGCGACAAGAACAAAATGGGAGGCAACGGGCGTGCCGGACATCAGTTTCGATGAGAGCAATATCGAGTGGCGTCAGCTCGAAGGCTTCGATGATCTGTGGTTCTACGTCTATAACGTGGACCGCGAGAAGCGCATCGTCGATGCCATCTTCAAGTTCGCGGCGAATTCACGAATAGCGCTGCACCAGCATAAGGTGCCCTACGTCACGCTCGTGCTGCAGGGAGAGCTGCGGTTCTATCGGCCGAACGGCGAGATGAAGGAAGTGCGTCCGGTCGGAAGCTATGTGACGGGACTTGCGAATGGTGAGCCACACATCGAGGGCGGCGGCGATGAGGACGTCATCGTGCTGTTCAGTTTTCGAAATGCCGACGACGTACTGTTCATTTTCCTCGACGAAAATTTGCAGCCCGTCCTTCCCTTCTCCGCCAACGATTTCGAAGAGCAGTTGAAGGCTCAAGGTCCGGCGAAATGGCAGAAAGCTGCATGATCGGCGGCCTTGGCGTTTCCGGCGGGACAGCGCACTAAAGCGCCGAACAGAAAACTAGACCATGCACCCGCCTGGGTTGTCCGGCCCCTACAGCCGACTTCCGAGGCGGGTGCATATATTTGGAGAATATGAAAGCGGGGGGTCTGCTGGCATAAATCGCCGATCAGGCCCATGATTGCACCGAGCTTCGGCGCCAAAGAGTTGTCGCTCCTCCGCGTCGCGCGCGGAGCCCAGCAATCATCACATTCAAGAAATCCTGCCATGACAAAATCGTCCGAATACGTCCCGCCAAAGATCTGGACCTGGGAAGCGCCGAGCGGCGGCCAGTTCGCGAATATCAATCGGCCGATCGCCGGAGCCACGCACGAGAAAGAGCTTCCCGTCGGAAAGCATCCGTTGCAGCTCTACTCGCTCGCGACGCCGAACGGGCAGAAAGTCACGATCATGCTGGAGGAACTGCTAGCCCTCGGCCATACCGGCGCCGAATACGATGCCTGGCTAATCCGCATCGACAAGGGCGACCAGTTCGGAAGCGGCTTCGTGGAGGTCAATCCGAACTCAAAGATCCCGGCGCTGATGGACCGAAGCGGTAGCACGCCGACGCGCGTGTTCGAATCCGGCTCCATTCTGCTCTATCTCGCGGAGAAATTCCGCGCGCTCCTTCCGAGCGATCCCGACGCTCGTACGCAAGCCCTGAACTGGCTGTTCTGGCAGATGGGTAGTGCGCCGTATCTCGGCGGTGGTCTTGGCCACTTCTATGCCTACGCGCCGATCAAGATCGAATACGCCATCAATCGGTTCGCGATGGAAGCGAAGCGCCAACTCGACGTCCTCGATCGCCATCTCGCATCGCATGCATTTATGGCGGGCGACGATTATTCGATCGCCGATATCGCGATCTGGCCGTGGTATGGAAATCTCGTGCGGGGCGAGTTGTATAACGTCGGTGAATTCCTGCAGGTGCAGGAATATGGCAACGTCTTACGCTGGGCCAACATCATCGCGGAACGTCCGGCCGTCCGACGGGGGCGTAGGGTCAATCGCGTTTCGGGGCCGCCGGCCGACCAATTGCCTGAGCGCCATGACGCCAGCGATTTCGGTCCTGAACCAAAGACCAAGACCTAATCGAAGCCTGACGCTTAGAACGTTTTTGATTTCGAACGAGCCGCGTCTCTAACAGCCGCGGTTCGTCATGCAGGTTCCGTAGCCGGGCTCATCGACGCCGAACTGATCGAAGCAGATGTGGCGCGCATCCCGGCAGCGCTGCTTGTTGGGATCGGGCGGCTGCGAACTGTTGGGGTTATCGATCGCATTCCACGGGACATCGATGAGCACGCCGCTGTTGCGGCCCCAATCACCGCCTCCGCCATGCCAGCCACCGCCGCCGGGACCGTGCATTTCACCGGCGAGTGCTCCGGCGGCGAACCCGAACGTAAGTGCGGCGATGATGAGCGGCTTCATTTGGACGGTCCCGTGCCAGGGTTTCGCGAAACAGCATGCCGAATGAACCTTGCCGGTGGGTGTCGTCGTGCCGGAATTTTGCGCGCGGGTTAGCGAACCGCGACCAAGCGCCCCAAAAGTCGACAAAAGGCCGTAGATGCGGGCCGCCGGCCGCGCGAACAGCGGATTTTAAAAAACCTGGATCATTATTCATGAAGCGCCGGGGAACCATGCCCCTTGCCCGACATTCACGACAAATGAGTATGCGTACAGAAGAAAAACGGGTCGAGTCTCCGGAGGCGAAGCTGTCGCCGTCGCGGGCGGACCTTGAATGGGTCGAAATCTTCAAGGATCGGATCGCCGAACGCCTCAAAGAGGTGTTGCAGGAAGACATGGATTGGATGACCTCCAAGCCGATCCTCGAACGTCTGAACAAGCCCTACGAAATCGAAAAGACGCGCGTCGAGCGCGACCAAGGTTCAAGCGCGTCTTGAGTCTTCTGTCCGCGCACGCCCAGCTCGGTTAAGCTTGGCCGTCGCAGGAACAAACCATCCCTAATGCGCGTTTTCGGGCGAGACCAAAATCGGTCTGGGAGGAACTCAGATGGCACGTTTAGAAACACAAGATGATGTCAGGACCGCTTCGCATGACATCGCGGATAAGGCGGTCGATGCCGGCTTGCGCGCCGTGGATACGCTGGACCGCGCCGCATCGCATGCTCAGGACGTTGGAGAACGGCTTGCTGCGAAAGGCTCGGAGCTCGGCGACAACGTTCAAAAGGTAGCGCGAAACTTTTCAACGGCCGTCGACAAGTCCGTCACCGAACAACCGATGACGACGCTCGGCATGGCAGTTGCCGCGGGCTTCATTCTCGGCGCGATCTGGAAAGCCTAGCCACTCGGGAGGCTCTATCAGTGTTCGCAAGCCTATTCAAAAGAGCGGAAGCCAGCGTTGACAACGCGATTGCAGATTTAGGCAATCGCGTGATGATCACCGTCCCCTTTCTCGTAGCGTTCGGGTTCGGTGCGGCAAGCCTGTCCGCGTATGCAAACCGCACCTATGGCACGGAAATCGGCAATCTCATCGTCGCGGCGGTTTTCCTCGCAATCGGTTGCGTCGTTGCGATCGTTGTGAAAGCGCGAAGCCGACCGGCCCCAGCCCTTGAACAACCGGACACCGCGGAGAGCGAGCACGACGCCAC
>JBEVLH010000078.1:0-10304 GCA_040509255.1 Hyphomicrobium sp.
CGGCGACCGAGACGCGTCAGGATTTCGTAACCGATCGTGCCGGCGGCGAAGCCGGCCTCTTCGATCGTAAGACTGTCGGCGATGAGCTTAGCGAATTCGCCGGGCATCGCTGCGCCCTCGGGCAGGTCGGTGACGTCGACCGTGATGAGGTCCATCGAGATCCGGCCGACGATAGGTGCGAGATGGCCGCTGATCAGAACGTGGCCGCCGGGACGGCCGTCCGGAGCGCTGGCGTTGCGAGGGACGCCGTCGGCGTAGCCTGCCGCGATCGTTGCAATCCGGCTGGGACGCTTGGCGCGCCACGTCGCCGAATAGCCGACTGTTTCCCCGGGCGCCACGTCAGATACCGCGAGGATACGCGCCGCGACCGTTACAGCCGGCTTCACCGGGGCGGGCGCTAGCTGTGACGCTTGTCCCCCGTAGAGTGCATATCCGGGGCGGACGAGATCGAAATGGTATGATGATCCGAGCATCAAGCCGTCCGACGCTGCGAGGCTGCGCTGGGTAGCCGGAAACAACGCCGAGAGTGTTTCGAATGCCAGCAGTTGGTCACGGTTCTTTGGGTCGCGCGGATTATCGGCTGAGGCGAGATGGCTCATCACGAGATCGAGTTCGATGCCCGTCATCATCGATGGCTCTGAGGCGAGGCGGCGCACGTCTCTGACGGGAAGTCCAAGTCGGTGAAGTCCGGTGTCGATGTGGATCGCCGCCGGCAGGCGTTCCCCCCGGGCGCGGCAGAGTGCGGACCAAGCGACGATGTCATCCAGTGTCGAGAGCACGGGTTTGACGGCAAGACGCGCGAACGCGGCAGCGGCGTGCCCCACGAGGCCGTCGAGCGCATAGACGTCCGCCGCGGGTGCAAATCTTCTGGCAATTTCGGCCTCGTCTGGCGTCGCCACGAAGAACGCCGTGCAGCCGGCGCGCGCGAGCGTCGCGATTATGCGTTCGGCACCGAGCCCGTAAGCGTCGGCCTTGACGACGGCGCCGCAACGCGAGGGAGCAACCTTGTCGGCCAACGAGCGCCAGTTGGCGGCAATGCGCCCGAGATCGACCGTGATCGTCCCCGTCGCGCTCACGAGGCTTTCCGGCATCCGCGAATTGACCGTCATGTCAGGCCCCCAGCCCGTGCCTAGCGTTCGGGCAGCATATAGTCTCGGGCCAAATTGCCAAAGCGCGTGAATTGTCCTTCGAACGACAGCTCGACCGTGCCGACCGGGCCGTGCCGCTGCTTGCCGATGATGACTTCAGCCTTGCCGGAAACCTGGCTCATCTTGGTCATCCAATCGGCGAATTCCGGCGTTCCTTCGACCGGCTTGGTGCGTTCGACGTAATATTCCTCGCGGAAGACAAACATGACGACGTCGGCGTCCTGCTCGATCGAGCCCGATTCACGCAGGTCGGAGAGCTGCGGGCGTTTGTCCTCGCGATTTTCGACCTGACGCGAGAGCTGCGACAGCGCAATCACCGGCACGGCCAGCTCTTTTGCGAGGGCCTTGAGCCCGGTGGTGATCTCGGTGATTTCCTGCACGCGGTTTTCGCTGCGTGCCTTCGAGCCGGCAAGAAGCTGCAGGTAGTCGACGACGAGCAGGTCGAGGCCATGCTGGCGCTTCAGCTTGCGCGCGCGGGCCGAGAGCTGGGCGATAGTGATGCCACCGGTCTGGTCGATGAAAAGCGGGATGCGCGACATCTCGGTGGCGACTGCTTGCAATTTGCGAAATTCGTTTTCGTCGATCATGCCGCGTCGGATTTTTTCCGACGAGATCTCGGCCTGCTCGGAGAGAATACGCGTCGCCAGCTGCTCGGACGACATTTCGAGTGAGAAGAAGCCGACGATGCCGCCGTCCATGGTCTGCATCGAGCCGTCGGGCTGACGTTCGCCGCGATAGGTCTTGGCGATGTTGTAGGCGATGTTCGTCGCGAGCGCGGTCTTGCCCATCGACGGACGGCCCGCGAGGATGACCAAGTCTGAGCGCTGCAGTCCGCCGAGCTTGTTGTCGAGGTCGGCAAGGCCAGTCGACGCGCCGGACAGATGGCCGGAACGCTGAAACGCGCTGTTCGCCATTTCGATGGCGGTTGTCAGCGCCGACTTGAACGTCTCGAAGCCTTTGCCGTACTTGTTCTGCTCGGCGAGCGAGTAGAGGCGGCCTTCGGCCTCTTCGATCTGGGCGCGAGGCTGATGATCGACCGCGCTGTCGTAGGCCGTGTTGACCAGATCTTCGCCGATGATGATCAAGGCCCGGCGCGTTGCGAGATCGTAAATCGTGCGGCCGTATTCGGCGGCGTTGATGATCGTCGTCGCATTGGCGGCCAGCCGGCCGAGGTATTGCGGCACGGTCATGTTGGCGTCGATCGGCTCGACGTTCTCGAAGAACGTCTTGACCGTAATCGGCGTCGCGATCTTGCCGGCGTGAATGAGCGTGCCGAGCGTTTCGTAGATGCGGGCGTGGAGCGGATCGAAGAAATGATCAGGCGACAGGAAGCTCGAGACGCGATCCAACGCCTCGTTGTTGACGAGGATCGCTCCGAGAAGCGCCTGCTCGGCTTCGAGGTTGTGAGGCGGCTGACGGAAGGTCAGCGGCTCATTCGTCGAGATAACCTGTTTCAGTTTCTCGGTGGGGAGGACTGCGGGATCTGCCATGGCCCGGACGCTAACTGATTCCGCGTCCGGATCGGGAGAGCGGGCCATGCAACTTGCAAGGCATCCCCGCTATCAACATGCTCTTTCAGAAACGCTTGGCCGTGGGAATTGGGCCACGGCCAAGTTTCCTTGGGTTCGCTAAGCCGGGCTCAGGCCGATTCTTCTTCGGAGGGTTCGGGCGCCGAACCTTCGTCGAACGCGGAATCGGGATTGAACGTCTCGAGTTCGAGCGCTTCGTCCTTGACGACGGCAACGTTTTCGCCGCGGGCCTGCTTGTCGGCTTCGTCCTGCGAACGGGCGATGTTCAGGGTGACGCTGCTCACGACCTCGGGGTGAAGCTGAACCTTTGCGGACGTCAACCCGAGCGCCTTGATCGGCTTTTCGAGCACGATCTGGTTGCGATCGACGGTGAAGCCGCCTTCGGTGATGACCGCGGCGATATCGCGGGTGGAGACCGAGCCATAGAGCTGACCGGTGTCGCCGGCGGCACGGATCAATACGAACGACTTGCCGTCGAGCTTCGTCGAGACGGCCTCGGCTTCCGCCTTATGAGCGAGATTGTCGGCTTCGAGCTGCGAGCGGCGTCCTTCGAAAACTTTCTTGTTGTCGTCGGTAGCGCGAAGAGCCTTTTTCTGCGGCAGCAGATAATTGCGGGCGAAGCCGTCCTTGACGTTGACGATGTCGCCCATTTGGCCGAGCCGGCCGATACGCTGAAGAAGAATAACTTGCATTGTCTTTTTAGCTCCTAGTTTGAAGGGAAATTGAAATTTCAGCTCGACGCTTCCGGAGGCTTGCCAGCCGACCGGTAGCGAAAGACCGTTTCGGCAAGGCCGGCGATGGCGAGCAGCAAGCCGATGTGAGGCAAGAACAGCACGCCAATGTAGAGTGCGGTGAGAATGAACGTCCGCCATTGCGAGCCGCGCGTCAGCGAATGAATGAGCGCCAGCCCGACGAGCGCGAATGCGAGCGTCAACGGCGCTGCGACGCCTGCCGCGAGCAAGCCCGCCAACCCACCGATGAACGACAGCCCGATCGCGATCAGAAGTGCGAACGTGGCGCCGCCCGGCAGCGAGAAGGCGGTGAGGTCGGGCCACGGGCGCTGCAGGCGGCCTGAGGCGAGCGTGATGCGCCCGGCCAGCCAGAGATTGAGGATGATCGTTCCCATTGCCAGCAGGCCGAGAGCCCAAGGCAGGGAGAACAGCGTCGAGCGGGTGATTTCGTCGATCTCGGGCGGGCCGATAGCGGGCGCACCGGGGATCTGCGACAGCTCGTTCTTGACGAAGGATTCAACGACGGTGCGCATCAATTTCGTCAGCGTGTCGATGTCTCCGCCCATCAGCATCAGAGCAAGCATGGTGAAGATGCCCGCGAAGATCGCGGCAACAACGATGATCCGGCCGATCGGATACCAGTGGCGCTCGCCGTCGACATCGCGGCTCAACAGGGCGAGCCGGGTGCAAACGACGGCGGGAAGGGCGGTGCTGACGGCGTAGACTTCGGCGGCGAGCGGGTTGGCAATCAACAGGACGCACGTGGTCGCCGTTATGGCTGCGATGGCGGCGGCGATCGGGCCGAGTCCAAGCCCGGTCAGATAGAGGGACAGCGGCGTCAGCAGAAAAAGAACGATGCGGAGCAGGAATGCTCCCGTCGTCGCCGAGGCGAAGACGACTGCCGAGATCAGGCCCGCGGCGAGGGCAAGGATGAAGACGTTGGTCGGCATTACTCTTTGCTGTCCCGCAGCGGTGCGGTTAGGGCCAGATCCGGTTGTTCGTCCTGGCTCAACGTTGACGTATCCGCTCTCTCCGAGGGAGAGAGGGATTGGGTGAGGGGGCATTGAATTCCCCCGCACCTGATTTTCGATGCCTCTTCCAGAGGGAAGAGGAAAACGAATTACTTGATCACGTACGGCAGCAGGCCAAGGAAGCGCGAACGCTTGATGGCGCGCGCCAGTTCGCGCTGCTTCTTGGCCGAAACGGCCGTGATGCGGCTCGGCACGATCTTGCCGCGCTCGGAGATGTAGCGGCCGAGGGTGCGGACGTCCTTGTAGTCGATCTTCGGTGCGCCGGCGCCCGAGAACGGGCAGGTTTTGCGGCGACGCTGGAAGGGGCGGCGGCCGCCGCTACCGGATGAAGCGATCTCTGCCATGGTTTAGCCCTCCGAGCCGGGGTTGGAGTCACGCGGCGGACGCGGTGCGCGCGGCGCATCGCCATCACGCGGCGGGCGGGGTCCGCGGTCACCGTCGCGCGGGGGACGAGAGTCGCCCTCACGCGGAGGACGCGAGCGGAACGTCGAGCCGCTATCGCGGTCACGGCCGCCGAAGCCGCCACGCGGAGGACCGCCACGGCCCGGACCGCCGAAGCCGCGATCACCACGATCGCCGCGCTCATCGCGGTCCTGCTTGCGCATCTGGATGCTGGGTTCGGTTTCGAGCTCTTCGACGCGAACTGTCATGAAGCGGATGACGTCGGTGTTGATGCCCATGCGCCGCTCCATCTCGGTGACGGCAGCCGGCGGAGCTTCGATGTTGAAGAAGGCGTAGTGGGCCTTGCGGTTCTTTTTGATCTTGAAGGCGAGGTTTTTAACGCCCCAATATTCCTGCTTTGTGATCTTGCCCTGGCCTTCTTCGACGACGCCCTGAAATTCCTTCATGAGGGCTTCGACTTGGGCCTGGGTCACGTCCTGGCGCGCCAGGAACGTATGCTCGTAAAGTGGCATACGGGATGGCCTTTCGGTTCGAGTTATGGCGTCTTGCGACGTCAATTGCGTTTCCTGCCAGCGCAAAGCCCCAAAAGGCCCGAGAAAGGCCGATCTGGCACCAAATAGGAGAAGACACTGGGGGGCGGCGCCTGAAAAGCGTCTCCCGGATGCGTCACGCCTTGCGGCCGATGCAACCCGAGCCCCCGTTCAGCCTCCTGCCGGACGGGAAGGCGGCCTTATACAGCAATTCTCGCCCGGGGCAAGCCGGGGCGGCACCCGCCGCTTGCAGAATTTCTCGTCGACAACCGCCGGGATGCCGCGCGCCAGACATGGGAATCATGGCTAAAGAGGCGGCCGGGAGAAACCCGGCGCGTCGAGGGAGACCAACGACATGAAGTTTGCTGCCTATACCGAGGAAACGATCTGGGCGGTCGCAGACGACGAAGAGACGGCCCGCAGCGAAGGCGAAGAGACGATGCAGGAAAACGGTTCGACGGACACTGCGTCCCTGAAGGTCGCGCCGATCGACGAAAACCTGGTCGAAGCGCTGGCCGAAGCGGAAGAAAACGGCACCGACGTGCTGTTCGATCTGATCGACGGCGAGCTTTGCGAGGTCGAGACGGTCGAGGGCTGAACCCAAACAGGGTTAAACAGTCGACGTCCCAAAGATCACCGATCCATAGCGTCGCGGTTTCGCGGCGCTTTTTTTTAGGTCGAGCGTGCGGGGCCCGGTCACATCCATGACACTTGCTGGCTTTCTCGGCGAGGGCCACTTTGACCTTCGCTGAGTAGCAGGCGAGGACGTGCGATGAGCGCAGCGGGCGAAGCCCCATCCAGGACCACGATCGATCCCGGCGTCAGAATTGGACACGTCCATCTGAAGGTGGCGGATCTCCAGCGGGCGCTTGATTTCTACACCGGCGTGCTCGGCTTCGAACTCATGCAGCGCTACGGCAATCAGGCGGCCTTCTTATCGGCCGGCGGTTATCACCACCACATCGGGCTCAACACCTGGGAAAGCCGCGGCGGGAGTCCGCCGCCTCCGGGCACGACCGGGCTGTACCATGTCGCTATTCTTTACCCGACGCGGGCGGCTCTTGCGAATGCGTTGCGCCGATTGAGGACAGCTGGCATCGCGCTGACGGGCGCCAGCGATCACGGCGTCAGCGAAGCGCTTTATCTCGATGATCCGGACGGCAACGGCGTCGAACTCTACCGCGACCGGCCGGAGGCAGAATGGCCGCGCGACGCGGCTGGCAATCTCGCGATGTTTACGCGGCCGCTCAATCTCGAAGAACTATTGCGGACGCCTCAGGGCTGATCGCTACGTCAATTGAAGACCTCGTCGGTCCAAACACGAAAGCCCTTGAGTGTGTTCGGACCGAACGTGGTCGAGATGGCGACGTCGGCGGCGTCGCGACCGCGTGCCAAAAGAACTCTGCTCATGCGCGGGACATTGTTGCGTGGGTCGAAGATGTGCCATTGCCCGCCGAGATAGGCTTCGAACCATGCTGCGAAGTCACCGGGCGGATAAGGCGGAGGGGTACCGACGTCGCCAAGATACCCGGTGCAGTAGCGCGCCGGGATGTTCAGCGCCCGGCAGAATGCGATCGCGAGATGCGCATAATCGCGGCAGACACCTTGGCGTTCCTGGAAGGCTTCGGAGGCCGACCTCGTTACGCTGGCGTTCTGATAGTCGAAGACGATGTGATTGTGCACGAAATCGCAGATCGTCTGGACGCGGGCCCAGCCCAGCGGACCGTTGCCGAACAAATCCCAGGCGAGATCGAGCATGCGGTCGCTGTCGCAGAACCGGCTTGCGAGAAGAAAGATCAACGCGTCGTCGGGAAGCGCTTCGACTGGAACCTGCATGGCATCCAGGACCGTGGGGTCGGCCAGGCCGCTGTCATTGATGATGGAGTCTGCCGTGATCCGCATCTGCCCGGGCGGCGCGACAATGCGGCTGCACCAGTTTCCAAAGCCGTCGCGATAGCCCGAAATCGGAACGACGGGGTTAATAATGATGTGGTCGGGGAACTCAAGGTCCGAAACGCGGCTGAAATGGATGTTCAGCATCAAAATCGTCGGCGTCGATTGCGGGAAGTCGTATTGCAGCTCGTAGCCCACTCGTAGTTTCATCTGAGCCCGTTCCTAGCAACTGGCAGGCGCCGGGAGGACGCGAGCGAGCCGGACCCTTCGGCCGCGGATCTGAACTCTAGCCCGTTTTCGCGCCGAGGCGCCGTCTTTCTTGACCCTGGTTGCGCCAAACGATAGGGCCTCGCCGTCTGCCCGACACGGTTGGCTGTGTCCCCCGCGTCTTGACACCGGCAGGGCGGGAGTGGACTAAGGCCGACCAAGCTCTCCGTGGGCTCGGTTTCCGGCAGCCAAGCAAACAGGTCTTTTTCATCACGATGACACGCGCGCTCGTTTTTCCAGGTCAAGGCAGTCAAGACGTCGGCATGGGCAAAGCGCTGGCCGATGCCTTTCCTTCGGCGCGCGCCGTATTCGATGAAGTCGATGATGCGCTGGGTGAGAAACTTTCTGTGCTCATCTGGGAAGGGCCGAAAGAGACGCTGACTCTCACGGAAAACGCTCAGCCGGCGTTGATGGCGGTGTCGATGGCGGTCATGCGCGTTCTCGAAAAGGAGAAGGGCTTCTCGCTCGCCGACAAGGTGAAATATGTCGCCGGACATTCGCTCGGCGAATACTCGGCGCTGGCGGCCGCGGGCGCGTTTTCGCTGGCGGATGCGGCGCGGCTTCTGAAGCTGCGCGGGCGGGCCATGCAGAAGGCGGTGCCGGTCGGCGTTGGGGCGATGTCGGCCCTGCTTGGCGTCGGCATCGAGGTTGCGGAAAAGGTTGCCACCGAAGCGGCGCAAGGCGAGGTTTGCCAGGTCGCCAACGACAACGAGCCAACGCAAGTCGTGCTCTCCGGTCACAAGACCGCACTCGATCGCGTGCCTGAGGTTGGCAAAGCACTTGGCGTTCGCCGTGCGGTTCCGCTGCCGGTGTCCGCACCCTTCCACTGCAGCCTTATGCAACCGGCCGCCGACGCCATGGCCGAAGCTCTTGCAAACGTGGCGGTTCACCGGCCGGTCGTCCCGGTTGTCGCGAACGTTCTAGCGAAGCCGATCTCGGATCCGGAAGAGATCAAGAAGCGGCTGGTCGAGCAGGTCACGGGCACCGTGCGCTGGCGCGAGTGTGTTGCGGTCATGGCAGCTGACGGGGTCACCGACTTCTTTGAAATTGGCGCGGGAAAGGTTCTCGCGGGCCTGGTCAAGAGAACAGCGCCTACCGTCAACGCGGTGAGCCTTGGCACACCTGCTGATATCGATGCGGCACTCGCCGCCCTCATTTCATAAGGAGAGATCCGAATGTTCGATTTGACCGGTAAGACCGCTCTCGTCACTGGCGCGACGGGCGGACTTGGCGCCGAAATCGCGCGCGTTTTCCATAAAGCCGGCGCTAGTGTTGCGATTTCCGGCCGAAAGATCGAAGCGCTCGACGCACTCGCGAAGGAACTCGGCGACCGCGTTCACGTGGTGCCGTGCGATCTCGCCGATCGGGCCGCCGTCGCGAAACTCATCGACGAGACCGTGAAGGCGCTGGGTCGCCTGGACATTCTCGTCAACAACGCCGGGCTGACGAAAGACAATCTGTTCATGGTCATGAAGGACGACCAGTGGGATCAGGTCATCGCCGTAAACCTGACGTCGACCTTCATGCTGTGCCGGGCGGCTTCCCGCCATATGATGCGTACGAAGACAGGCTATGGCCGGATCATCAATATCGCCTCGGTCTCGGGCGTGTTCGGCAATCCGGGCCAGGGCAACTACGCAGCCTCGAAGGCCGGCATGATCGGCATGACCAAATCGCTCGCACGAGAGGTCGCCTCGCGCGGGATCACGGCGAACTGTATCGCGCCGGGCTTCATCAAGACGAACATGACGGACGTGCTGACCGACGAGCAGAAAGCGCAAATCGGTCAGATGATACCGGCCCAGCGCTTCGGTGACCCGCTCGACGTGGCGGCGGGCTGCCTCTATCTGGCATCCGCTGAAGGTGGGTACATCACAGGCCAGACGCTGCACATCAACGGCGGCATGGCGATGGTCTGACGGATCTCCGATAGTAATGGTAAACGTCGGGAATGCCTGATTTATCGGGCGCGTGCAGATAGGTATTTTCGTCGTCGGAAGCTGCGTCACCACGTGCTTTGCATTGTGGGTGAAGTGTGTTAACGACACCACGGTTTTGAGGCGCCGTGATCGCGCCATCGGGACAGTGCGAAGCTGGGGACAACTCGGCGGCGCGCGGAGTGGGGAAGGTGCCTAGGCGGAAGACTCACGCTACGGCGACTAAGGAAAAAAGACTTCTGAAACGGGGCGAACCCCTATCCGAACAGGCTACACTTCTCGTAAGTTGATATCCTGTCGTGCGGCTAATAGCGGGTTCTGCAGGGCGAACAGGCGAGCATCAAAGGCCGCCAAAAATTAGAAAGACACGAGGATTGACGATGAGCGATGTCGCAGAGCGCGTGAAGAAAATTGTCGTGGAGCATCTTGGGGTCGAGGCCGACAAGGTCACTGACAACGCCAGCTTCATCGATGATCTTGGCGCGGATAGCTTGGATACTGTTGAACTCGTGATGGCCTTCGAAGAGGAATTCGGTTGCGAAATTCCGGACGACGCAGCCGAGCACATCTTGACGGTCGGCGATGCGGTGAAGTTTCTCGAGAAGAACGCGAGCGCGGCCTAATCGGCCCTCGCTCTTCCGAATTTGTCCTCGGCGTAATTGCGCCCCTGGGGCACGATTAACAGGGGGCTGGGTGACCGGCCCCTTTCCCGTGCGCGGCGCCGATCCCCATAGCCGACAGAAAACAGAAAATATCCGATGCGCCGTGTCGTTATTACAGGGTTGGGTCTCGTCACTCCCGTGGGCTGCGGGGTCGAGGCATCATGGTCGAATTTG
>JBEVLH010000079.1:0-3058 GCA_040509255.1 Hyphomicrobium sp.
TTCCGCTCTCCGGCGCCGTCGTCGTCTCGACGCCGCAGGACTTGGCCCTGATCGACGCCCGCAAGGGCATCGCCATGTTCAAGCGCGTCGAGGTTCCGATCCTCGGTATCGTCGAGAACATGAGCTACTTCCTCTGCCCCAAGTGCGGCGAGCGCTCAGACGTGTTCGGCCACGGCGGCGCCCACGACGAAGCAGACAAACTCGGCGTGCCGTTCCTTGGCGAAGTCCCGCTTCACATGGACATCCGCGAGACCTCAGACAGCGGCAAGCCCGTCACCGTTGCTAGGCCGGAAAGCCAGTACGCTGGCATTTTTCGAGACATTGCGGCACGCACGTGGGGCGAGGTCGAACGCGCCAAGGGCACACTTACACCGCCACCGCTGCTCGAAATCGCCGATGGCGGCAAGACCTTGAAGGCGGCGTTCCCCGATGGCCGCACATTTGAACTACCCGCTGAGTTTCTTCGCGTCGTCAGCCCCTCTGCCGAAGTGCAAGGGCATTCGCCATCACAGCGCATCACCGTGCCGAGGAAGAAGCACGTCAAAATCACCGGCATGAACGCCGTCGGCAACTACGCGACCCGCATCGCCTTCGACGACGGCCACAACACCGGGCTCTACACCTGGGGCTACCTGCACCTCATCGGCCGCGAGAAGGATCAGCGCTGGGGCCAATACCTCGAAGAGCTCTCCGCCAAAGGCCTGACTCGGGAATAGCGAAGGTCCCGCTCCCGCGCAGCCAATGCTTCTACCACGATCCATGATCGCAGTGGAGTTCCGGCCCGTTCTCGATGGGGTTTTGGAGCTGTCCACAGTGCGGGTCGTTCGAAGGCGGCGGGCACACGCGTCGATCCTGAGCCAAACACGACACCAGAAGCTTTTTTATCGCCGTGTAGTTTTCATCGGCGTTGCTCGTCGGCTTCGACATCTGGACATGGTCGGTGTCGAACTCCCTGCACGCAAAAGCCCGCGACGTCGCGCTTTCCTTTGAAACGACCCTGACGTGATTGGTGTCGCGACCCTCGTATGCACTGAATATTCGCAGGCTCGCGCAGCCGCTCGCCTCGTGTTTCTGCATCGTGTACCACATCGTTCTGCCGAGCAGCTTCAGATAGTCATTGGCGGAATAATCTTTCAGGATTCTGACTTGCGGATTGTCGGTGAGCCAGTCCGCGTAGTTCGCCAGCAAACTCCCTTTCGATGGCGTGCCGAGCAGGATCACGAGCCGAAACTTGTTCAACTGGATGTGGCTATTGAGGCTGTTAACGTCTTGCAGAAACCTCTGGATGATGAGGCCTCCAAGGCTGTGTCCGATGAACGTTATCGAGTCGTAACCACGTAACGTGGACAGCTGTTTGAAAAATAGATCGGCGAGCGTGTCGGCATCAGGGCTCGATGCGAATTTGAATGAATCATAGTCGATCCGCCAAACATCGTAGCCTTTGAGATCGGCGTCCTTCACGATGAGATCGGGAAGGTATGTTCCATTGTCCGCCTTCCACGTGGCTTGGCTTCCCGTCAGACCGTGGACGAGAACGATCGCGTTCTTGGCAGGCGGAGCGACGCACGGTTCAGGCGCGCACGGACGCTGTTCCTGAATGAGCCTCACTGCTGGCTCGACGTCCGACAGCGCCGGGAACGAAAATGCGAAAAATGAAAATGCCAGCAGTATGCGTTTTATCATGTGACCCCCAAAAAAGCGCGGCATCAACAACGATAGAGCTGATGTCCCAGAGTTCACTGACGGCAAAGCGTTTGTCGAGGGACGTGTGCAAACAAAAAGCAAAAGCGATGAGAAATTTGAGCGGGGAACGCACGCCGCCCAATTAAATGACGATCATTTGATGCAAGAACAATATCGGATTGCCGATGGCGCTCCGGATGCCGCCTTCATCGGCCTGACGAAGACGAGGGCTTCCCCCGCCAGGGAGAAGCCCAACGACGCGGGAACTAACTCCGCTCGTCCGGAACGATCGCGAAGTCGAGCTTCTCGCCGTTGCGCAGAACAGTCGCGATCGCCTTCTGATTGATGTGCTTCGCATCGAGTACGCGCGAAACATCGTCGACACCCGCGATCGCGACACCGTCGAGCGCAATCAGAATGTCGCCGGCCTTGAGGCCAGCGGCTTCCGCCGGACCACGGGTCTGCACGCTGCGAATGCCGATCGCGCCGGCTTGCGTCAGACCGAGCGCATGGCGAATGCGCTGGGGCAGCACGACATGCTCGGCGACGATGCCCAGCACGCCTCGCCGCACGCGGCCATGCGACAGGATCTGCGTCAGCACGTACTCGGCCGTGTTCGATGCAACAGCGAAGCAAAGCCCCTGCGCGCCCATGATCGTCGCCGTGTTGATGCCGATGACGTGACCCTGCGAATCGACCAGCGGACCGCCGGAATTGCCGGGGTTCAAAGCCGCATCCGTCTGAATGACATCGTCGATCAACCGGCCGTTCTCCGCGCGCAGCGACCGCCCCACCGCGCTGATGATGCCGGCCGTCACCGTCGACTGAAAGCCAAGCGGATTGCCGATCGCAATCGCGATCTGGCCGGGACGCAGCTTCTTGGAATCCGCGAGCCGCGCGAATTTCAACCGCTCGGTCGTCTCCGCCCGCAGAACAGCGATATCGGTGTCCGGATCTCGCCCGATGAGGCGCGCGCCGAAGTTCTGCCCGTCGCCCTGCGCGAGGGTGATCGATTGCGCCCCGTCGATGACGTGGTTGTTGGTCAGCACGAGCCCGTCCGGCGAAACGATGACGCCGCTGCCCGAGCCCTGACCTGTGCGGCCGCCCCGAGTGCTTTTCACCTGCACATGCACAACGGCCGGTGATACCGTGTCGACGACGTCGACGACGGCATTGCTATAGGCATCCATGAGCGCGGCATCATCGCGGGAAACGCGGTCGGCGCGCGCTGGCTCGCGCTCAACGCCGGACTCATCGAAAACTCGAAAAATACTGTGATCCATGCTGCACCTGATGGGGGACGAAGTCGCAACTAGATGGCGACGGGGTTCATTCCCATCAAGTCCCGCACACGACTGCGGCGCATTGCAGGCAT
>JBEVLH010000080.1:0-6570 GCA_040509255.1 Hyphomicrobium sp.
TCAAGCTGTCCGAACCGACGGCTTCAAGATGCAGCACGTAGCCGGCGGACCAACCCGGCAGGATCTGAGCCTGACCGGTGAACTTGACGTGGCTGGCGAGCGTGGTGCCGAGGTCGTTGACGTAAACGTTCGACTCTCCGCCGTCATCCCACCAGGTAACCTGCTGGCCGACCCAACCCGACACCGTCAGTGAAACCTTGCGATTGCCCTTGCGTGCCGTCGTTGCTTCAAGTTCCGCGATGCGCTCCTCGAGGTCTGCGCAGCAGTTCCCCCCGAGATCAGCTGCTGATGCGCTTCCGGTCGACAGGCCGCCCGCAACTAGGCCCGCTGCCATCAGAGCACTCAGACTGTACTTGTTCATAGAACTACTCCCGTCTGCTTCGACTTGAGGAATGACAGGCAGAACAACTGTCCGGCCCAACACTCTTCTTCTGTGGTGTTATTATTTCCCGTCCTCAAACCCGTCTTTGCGGTCTTGCGGGCTTCCCCCCGAATCACCGCTCAGGGCACAGTTTTAAGCAGATCTGATTCGTCGGCGAAATAGCGGACAGCGTTTGGCTTGTGGAATTGCCGGGATTTGTGACGAAAAAGCCACGAGCGTTGATGATGCCACACGATGGTCACGAGACGATCCAAGTTCGGACGAATTGCTATTTTGTCCGCCGGCGAACCTGTCCCGCCCCTTGTCCTCAAACGACCACGACGCTCATAAAAGAGAGTCATGGGGACGCCTATCCTTTGTTCGGCTCTGAATAAAACGACGCGAGACGAATGCCAAGAAGACGACGAAGAGAGCAGATGAGTGTGTCACCAAAACCATTTCCGGCCGATCTGCATAACTTGCGAGCACGAACCGCTCATAAAATAGCGGGTGGAACCTGTCCGCTTGGCCAAAGCTCCAACGAAACTGTTCCTGCATGGCGTCAAGGAGGCCGTACGAACTTACAAGTGCATTGCCATTGATCCATTCGAACGCCGCCACGCCGACGATGGCAAAAAACTTCGCTACAAAATTCAGGCCTTCAACAGCGTGGTCGTAAATAAGGAGAAGGGCGAAGAGGGCGATGTGGACGGACACAAAAAATTGCCAGAGGAAGTCGATCTGGCTGCGAACTGACATCATCGCCTCGACGAGTGTGCTTTCCTGAAACGGCGACATGGGCCTCCTCGGAGCGGGGCTTTGGCCTTGGCCGCGCTCCATGTTTGTATACCGTTCGACATACGTCGAATAAAAGTCGCCGGGCAGGCGTTTCGCGAAGCGTTTACCGCTTCCGGAAAAAGGGTATTGCCAACTTCATGTTTCGCTGACGAGAAAGTCACACGCACGCATTTGCGAGAGGAAAATCTGCCACAATCGTTGGATAGCAAACGTGGACGGCCGTCAGGGGCGCTTGCGAGAGAGCGACGGGACGGAATGAGCGCATCGCAAGAGTTGGCTGATACCGGAAATGACAGGAAAAATCGTCGATCGCCGCGCCCTGCTTGAGAAGGCGGTAGCGGGAACTTTTGCCTTCGGCTTGGCCAAAATGGCGTTGGCCGTCACGGATGCGCACGCCCAGGGGACGACGCCCGGGCAACAGCAGGCCCCCCAGGGCACGGCATTTGGCGCGACGACTGTGAAAACAGAGGCGAAGAGGCTTTCCGATCAGCCCTTCGTCAAGCCCGGGATTGATCTCCCGCCACCGTTCAATAAGCTGACCTATGCCCAGTATCGCGATATCCGCTTTCGCCCGGAGGCGGCGATCTGGAAGGGCGACCACCTGGATTATCAGATCCAACCGTTCGCCATGGGCTGGCTCTACGATGTGCCGGTGGATCTTTGGATCGTCGAAAATGGCAAGGCAACGAGGCTGGTTGCAGACAGCAAGCTGTTCTCGTTCGGTCCGCTGATCGGCCCGGGCCCCGAGGCCGCGCCCTTCGGGTTCTCGGGGTTTCGCATTCATGGTCCGATAAACCGGGCCGACGCGTTCGATGAATATACCGTTTTTCAGGGCGCCAGCTATTTCCGCGGGGTCGGCCGCAACGAGGGCTACGGCGCGTCGGCGAGGGGACTTGCACTCAATACCGCTCAGCCCGGCGGCGAAGAGTTTCCCTTCTTTCGCAGCTTCTGGATCGAACGGCCCAAGCCCATTGCCAGCGAACTCGTCATTCACGCGTTGTTGGACAGTACATCAACGACGGGCGCCTATCGCTTTTCGATCGCGCCGGGCGAGACGACAATCATGGATGTCGAAGCAACTCTTTATCCACGAGTCGGCCTCAGTCACGTCGGGATCGGTCCCCTGACCAGCATGTACTTCCACGGCCAGTCGAGTCAGCACCGGGTCGACGACATTCGTCCCGCCGTGCACGACAGCGAGGGCTTGGCGATGGTAAATGGGAGTGGAGAGCGTCTTTGGCGCCCGCTGAACAATCCCAAGACGCTCCAGATGAGCGCTTTCACCGACCGGGATCCCAAGGGTTTTGGGCTCTGGCAGCGTGACCGAAACTTCCACAATTACGAAGACCTCGAGAGCCGCTTCGAACGGCGCCCGTCCGTTTGGGTGGAGCCGGAAAGCCCGTGGGGCGATGGTTTCGTCGAGCTTGTCGAGATCCCAATTGAGGATGAGATCCACGATAACATCGCGGCATACTGGAAGCCGGCGAAGGAGCTGGCGGCGGGTGGACCCCACGTCTTTAACTACAAGATCTACTGGGGACAGGACGTACCGGAGGCGTGGGCGGGGGCCCGCGTCGTCAAGACGCGTGTAGGAAACGGCAAAAAGCCAGGCATCATCGTATTCGTCATCGATTTGGCCGGTCCGTCTGTGAAGGATGCAAAGGATCTGCCGGCTGTGGATCTATCGGCGAATGTCGGACAGGTCTCCAACGTCTCGGTCCAGCGCAACGCGGAGATCTCCGGTGTCCGTGTCTCGTTCAACTTGACGCCGGGCGATAATGAACTCGTTGAATTGCGATGCGTTCTCAAGGCAGGCGAACAACCGGTCTCGGAGACCTGGCTCTATCGATGGACAAGGCCGTAAACGAAAACTTCGTAGGCGAGGTGCCGGAAGTTACATCTTATTCAAAGACATCGCCTGATGCGGGACCGTGGCGTCATTTGCCACCGCCGGCCCCGCTCGACATGCCGACGCAGGATTTCGCAAAGCCGGTGGCAACAATTCGCGAGGTCCGGCGGCGAGGATATTGGGTACCCCGCACGGCGATCTTTGCCGGCGCTGCCGTTTTGACCGCGGCATTCGGGCATGAGCTTTTCAGCATTCTGTCGTTCGTCGTCATCACACCGGTGCAGTTCCTATTTCTCATCCTTTCGACCATTGCGTTCGGATGGATCGCCATCGGCAGCATGAGCGCGGCGCTCGGTTTTCTGCCACTCTTCATAGGCGAGCAGCCCGATACGATCGAGCCGCCTCCGGCTGACTCGCCGCTAGCGTCACGCACGGCGTTGCTGTTTCCCGTCTATCATGAAGATCCGGCGCGCATAGCGGGAGCTATCGAGGCGATGGTGCGCGAGCTCGCAGACCTCGGCCGCAACGACTATTTCGACGTGTTCGTCCTATCGGACACGCGTGGCGACACTGCCGGAGCACAAGAGGCGGCGGTCTACCGGGCCCTGTCGACTGACCTCGGCGACATCGCGACCGTCTATTATCGCCGGCGGCAGAACAATACAGCGCGCAAGGCGGGCAACATCGCTGACTGGGTCGGCCGGTTCGGCGCGGACTATCAATCGTTCATCATTCTCGACGGCGATAGCTTGATGTCGGGCGGAACGCTGGTGTCGCTTGCCGCGGCCATGGAGGCTGACCCGAGGGCGGGTCTCATTCAGACGGTGCCGCGCCTTGTCGGCGGCGAAACCCTGCTGCAGCGGCTTCAGCAGTTTGCATGCAACACGTACGGGCCCGCGGTCGCCGCTGGCTTGGCGTTCTGGCATCGCGATCAGGGCAACTATTGGGGACATAACGCCATCATTCGAACGGCGGCTTTCGCCTCGGCGGCAGGGCTGCCAGATCTGCCCGGCCGCAAGCCGTTCGGTGGACACATCATGAGCCACGATTTCGTCGAAGCCGTCCTTCTCCAGCGGGCAGGCTACGGTGTTCACATGATGCCTTCGCTCGAGGGATCCTACGAAGGTATGCCGCCTAACATCATCGACGTGGTGGCGCGCGACCGGCGCTGGGCGCAGGGGAACCTTCAGCATCTCGCGATCGTCTCGCAGCCCGGCCTGACACCCATGGGTCGCCTTCATCTCGGTATGGGCGCTGCCTCCTACCTCATATCGGGCGTGTGGGCGATGTCGCTCGTCGTCGGCATCGTGCTAGCCTTGCAAGGTCAGCAGATGATCCCGAGCTACTTCCGGGACGACAAGACACTCTTTCCAATCTGGCCGACGATTGATCCAGGTGCAGCGCTCCGCCTGTTTATGGGAACGATGATCGTCGTGCTGCTGCCCAAGGCGCTGGGGCTGATGCTGGCATGGAAGCAGGCTCGCCGGGAGCGCAATTTCTTCGGGGCGATCCGGGTGACTTTCGGCGTCCTGCTTGAGACAGTCTATTCGATGCTGATTGCGCCGATCTTCATGGTGACGCAGACGGTCGGATCAGCGGAGATCCTCGCCGGACGTGATTCCGGCTGGAAGCCGCAGAAGCGAAACGATGGCGCGCTGACATTCGACGACGCCATGTGGTTCGCGCGCTGGCATACCGCCATCGGCGGAATTGCGGGCGCCATTGCCTGGACAGTTTCGCCGCCGCTATTGGCTTGGATGTCGCCGGTTATCCTCGGGCTCGTCCTTGCGGGTCCGGTCAGTTGGCTGACGGCGCGCAGAGCCGGGCCGATCGAGCGCTGGGCGCTGGCGACGAATGAAGATCGGAAACCGCCGCCGGTGATCGTCGACGCGGGCCACCGGTCGCGTGATTGGGAGCGCAAGATTGCGACCCCTGGCCAGCTTCAGCCGCTGCCGGACGTCGCGGCGGCGTAGCGTCCAAACAGCATCAGCCTTCCGCGGTTTTATCGGCGCCTCGCAGCGATCGCACGAGTTCGTTGAAGATTTCGCGAACGCGCAACGGCTCTGAATCAAGGTAGGGCAACGGACGGATCACCTCGACGGCGACGACACCCAGCCGCGATGTCAGAGCGCCGTTGAACGCCCCTTCGCCGAGCCGTCGCGAGAGGCGGCGCAGAACATCCTGGCCGACGAATTGACCAAGAAGATCATCCGTCATTGCGAGGCCGCCGGTCGCGATAATGTGGCCCACGACGTTGCGCGCAAGACGTAGCGCGCCAAGGACGCCGGGGCGTCCGCCGTATAGGGCAGCGACGGCGCGAAACATGCGGACGTTCTCGACGAGCACGAAGCCCATCGCAATCCACATGATCGGCGACAAGGCGGTGACGGTGGCGACCCGTTTCGCCGAGGCGAGGATGACCTTGCGCGCTTCGCCATCCAGCGGGTGCAGCAGTTCGCGGTCGGAGAGACGAAGCAACTCTCCTGGCTCCAGGATGTCGCCGGAATGATCTTTGACGCGCGCCAAGCCCCAGGCAAGGTCAGGACGGCCTCGATAATGGGCGAGAAGTGCGGATACGGCTTTGCGTTCGGATGCAACGTCAGGCTTGGCGAGTGTCGCGCGGACGCTGGCGCGAAGTTTTGCCAGACGTGCTAGGCGGCGGAAGCCGAGCAATTCTCGCAGGACGATGCCAAGCAAAGCCAGGCCGATGATCGTCATCAGACCGAATGCCACCCAGCCGATCCAGTCCTGGCGTTCGAGCGCCACCGAGACGAAGCGGGTAAACCAAAGGCCAAATGCGAGCGACGCAAGCGCGGCCATCGCAGAAAACAGGATGCTGCCGAAGCGGAAGCCGCGATTGATGTCGTTGGCGGTCAAGCGACGCGCCGGAACGTCAGATCGCCGCGCAGTGACTGCGCCGCCCGCAGCGATCTCGTCGTTGGCGAAATCGAGGTCCTCGGTGACGTCGTCGGTCTTGAAGACGCGGGGCTTGCGCGGTGGCGACGTGTTGTCCTCGAAGCTCATGCGAGATAATCCGAGATCAGGAAATCAAGGGCTCGATCCAATCTGATATGCGGGAAAGCGGCGGGTTTGCCATCGGAAAGCGTATTGGTGAGCTTCGGCGGCGCGAAGCGAACGAGTTCGAGCGAGGCGGATTTCGCGTGGCGGGCGGCATTGAGCGCTGCGGCGGGGTCGGCGGGCAGGTCACCCGGAAAGATCGCCGCTTCGGCGATGCCGTCGAACGTCACATCACCAATGCGTTCGCCCTTTATCGGCGTTCCCCGCAGACAGGGAAGGATTTCACCGCCTTGCTTGGCGGTGGCTTCGCGTGTAGCGCGAAGGGCCGAAAGCGCCAACGCGTTGACGCCCGCGCCTTCGGTTTCGGCGCGTGTCACCGCCTCATCGACGATTTCCTTGAGGATGGCTTCAAGGCGGTCGTGGCTCGACGCCGGCAGATGGTCGGCCTTCGTCGCGGCGAACAGCACGCGATCAATCTTTCGGCCGAGCAACATCCACATCCAGGAGTTGGCGCCGGGGCGAAAGGCGCGGAGAATATCTGTCA
>JBEVLH010000081.1:0-3640 GCA_040509255.1 Hyphomicrobium sp.
AGCCGACGTATCCCGCCGCTTGCGAAATGCTGCCGAGGGCGTGCTGGGTCAGCAGAACGATCGGCCATCGCTGCAACTGCGCGTAGAATTCGTAGGCTTGGCCGGGGTTGAACCAGAGGACGTAGAGGAAAAATCCCCAGCTCATGACGCCGGGCTTCGTCCAGACGAGCCACGCTGCCGCCAGCACGATGGCGATGCCCGCCACCTGATCGAGCGTCAATACAAAGCGCACCAGCAAATTGAATGGCCGCCGTTCCGCGACGAGGTGAACCTGACGCGCGGGCCCGGACGGCGTCGGAAGAAGCTCGAACGTCCCCGCGCGTCCGGGCAGGACGTATTCATTGCCGCCGACGGCGGCGAGGGTGCTGGCGCAAACGTCCCGATCGTACGGAATGCAGCGCATCCGCGTGAAATCGAGCTGGTCGCCTTCGCGCACGCCGGCTTTCCACGCCGGCGAATCGTCTTCCGAGTTGAACGGTCCTGCGACGTCGTAAATGACGCCGTCGCTGTCGGCGTAAAAGCCGAACGAGCCGAGCGGCCGGAAGACGCGCGTGAACTCGGGCACGATCATCGCGAGCGCCCAGATCAGCAATCCGAGAAGCAGAAGCCGCTGCCGCGTCATCGTGTCGTTTTCCCCGAAGCGGTTGATAAGTAAGGCGTTGCCGACTTATCCCCGCACCTTTGGCCGATGGTAGAATGCCGGCATGATGGTTCGCAAGGAGATGGTGATGCCCGGTTTGCTCGAAGTTAACGATCCACCCAGGAATGGATTGGGCGAAGGCGGCGAGGGGTGTCAGGGGCCGGACGCCCCGACCGAAAATGCGCGCGGCATATCTGCCTTGCACCCGGACGTTCGAAAAGCCTTTTATTTGATGATGAACGTCATATAAAACGGCGCACACTTTGGCCTCCACAGATTCGTCGAAAGCAGGTTCATGATTTCAACGGCACTCGCCGCATCATTCGCACGACGGAACATCCACTACGGCTGGGCCGTCGTCGCCGCAACCTTCCTGACCATGCTGGTGACGGCGGGAGCCGTCGGCGCGCCGGGCGTATTCATCGTTCCGCTCGAAAAGGAATTCGGCTGGACGACGTCGCAAATTTCGTCGGCGCTGGCGATCCGTTTCATGCTGTTCGGACTGATGGGGCCGTTCGCGGCCGCCTTCATGAACCGGTTCGGCGTGCGCCGCATCGTGCTGACTGCGCTCGTCATCGTCGCGACCGTGTTGGCCGCCTCGCTGGCGATGACCAAGCTTTGGCAGCTCGTTCTCCTTTGGGGTATCGGCGTCGGCTTTGGTACCGGGCTGACCGCCATGGTCCTCGGCGCAACGGTCTCGACGCGCTGGTTTTCTCAACGCCGTGGCCTGGTGATGGGCATGCTGTCGGCGAGCACCGCGACCGGCCAGCTTGTGTTCCTGCCGTTGCTCGCCAAGCTGACGGCGCTCTACGGCTGGCGGATGTCCGTCGTCTTTATCTGTGCCGTCATCGCCGTTGCAGCTGTTGTCGTGTTCCTTTTGATGCGCGATCGCCCGGCCGACATCGGCTTACCCCCGTTCGGCGCGAGTGACATCGTGCCCACTCCGCCGCACCGCGAAAGCTTCGGTGCGCTGCTGCTGACGCCGCTCGTCATTCTGAAAGATGCCGCGCAAACCGGCGCCTTCTGGGTGCTGTTTGGCACGTTCTTCATTTGCGGACTGAGCACGAACGGCCTGATCCAGACCCACTTCATTGCGCTGTGCGGCGATTTCGGTCTCGCGTCCGTCACCGCCGCCAGCGTGCTCGCGATGATGGGCATCTTCGATTTCTTCGGCACGATCGGCTCGGGCTGGTTGTCCGACCGCTTCGACAATCGCTGGCTGCTGTTCTGGTATTACGGCCTGCGCGGCCTGTCGCTGCTTTATCTGCCGTATACGGACTTTACGTTTTACGGCTTGTCGCTGTTTGCGATGTTCTACGGCCTCGACTGGATCGCGACCGTGCCGCCGACCGTGAAGCTCACGACCCGCTATTTCGGCGCGGAGAAAACCAACGTCGTCTTCGGCTGGATCTTCGCGGGTCATCAGCTTGGGGCGGCGACGGCAGCCTACGGCGCGGGCTTTACCCGCACTGAGTTCGCTACTTATCTCCCCGCGTTCTTTGCTGCCGGTGTCGCGTGCCTTATCGCGGCTGTACTCGTGCTCGCATTGGCCAAGCCGGATCGGGCGCCGGCACAACTCGTACCTGCGCCGTCCTAGCCGACGTCGGCGCTGCGAAGCCGCAGTGCGTTGCCAATCACGCTGACCGACGACAACGCCATCGCGGCTGCAGCGATCACCGGCGACAGCAGCAGTCCGAAGACCGGATAGAGCACTCCTGCCGCCAGCGGCACGCCGGCGGCATTGTAGACGAACGCGAAGAACAGGTTCTGCCGGATGTTGGACATGGTGGCTTGCGAAAGCCGCCGCGCCTTCACGATGCCTTCCAGATCCCCCTTGAGCAACGTCACACCGGCGCTTTCGATGGCGACGTCCGTGCCGGTTCCCATTGCGATTCCCACGTCTGCGGCGGCAAGTGCCGGCGCATCGTTGACGCCGTCACCGGCCATCGCGACGGCATGGCCTTGCATTTTTAGTTCGCCGACGATGCGCGCCTTGTCCTCGGGCAACACGTCGGCCTTGACGTCGTCGATGCCGAGCTTTGTCGCCACCGCCCGAGCCGTCGTTGCGTTGTCGCCCGTCAGCATCACGACATGCACGCCGGCGTCCTTCAGCTTGCGAAGCGCCGAGGGTGTCGACGCCTTGATCGGATCGGCGATCGCGATGACGCCGGCCGCCTTGCCGTCGACGGCGACGTAGACTGCCGTTGCGCCGTCCGCCCGCAGCTTTTCCGCTTCTCCGTCGAGAGCTGTCGTGTCGATCCCCGCGCCGCCGATGATCTTGGCGTTGCCGATGATGACGGTGCGGCCGCCGATGGTGCCGCTGACGCCCTTGCCGGACGGAGCGGAGAAGTTCTCTGTGCGCGACAGCGCGATATTACGATCGCGCGCCGCGGTGACGATGGCGGCCCCAAGCGGATGCTCGCTCGCTTGTTCGAGGCTCGCCGCCAGCCCGAGCAACTCCGTCTCGTCGATCGACCCCGCCGTGCGGATCGCCGTGACCTTCGGTTTGCCTTCCGTCAGCGTCCCGGTCTTGTCGACAACCAGCGTGTCGATCTTTTCCATCCGTTCGAGAGCTTCGGCGTTCTTGATCAGCACGCCCGATTGCGCCCCGCGCCCGACGCCGACCATGATCGACATCGGCGTTGCGAGCCCGAGCGCACACGGGCAGGCGATGATCAGAACGGACACCGCCGCGATCAGCGCATACGAAAACCGCGGCTCCGGCCCGAAGGCCATCCACGCGACGAAGGCCAGCGCCGCAATGGAAATGACGAGTGGCACGAACCAGCCCGCGACCTGATCGGCCAAGCGCTGAATGGGGGCGCGGCTGCGCTGCGACTCCGCCACCATTTGCACGATGCGCGCCAGCATGGTGTCGCGCCCGATCTTTTCCGCCCGGACGACAAGCGCGCCCGAGCCGTTGATCGTCCCGCCGATCACCTTTGAGCCGACAGCCTTCTCAACCGGCATGGGCTCGCCCGTGACCATCGATTGATCGAC